>NZ_WUDQ01000342.1:0-3960 GCF_009827695.1 Paenibacillus sp. OT2-17
GAATTTTGTGAAATCCTTACCATATGTAAATGAAGAGAAGGAAGGTCTTTCTATGGAAGCATTTTATGTCAATCGCGATGGGTCATTATCTACTCCATTACGGGGAAAGGATGTGTTGGCAAATCCTCTTTTGAACAAAGGTGTCGCTTTTACAGAAGAAGAACGCAAAGAGCTGGGTTTGGAAGGAATCCTTCCTCCAACCGTCCTTTCATTGGAGAAACAGAGCGTACGGGCATATCAGCAGTTTCTCGCACAACCCACCATGCTGCGTAAAAATGCTTCTCTCAACGACCTTCACAACCGAAATGTCGTACTCTACTACCGGCTGCTAACCGATCATTTGAGTGAAATGCTGCCCGTAGTCTACACGCCGACCGTAGGAACCGCGATTCAAGAATATAGTCACGAGTACAACCGCCCTGGAGGCGTATATTTGTCGATAGATAACCCGAACGGTATTGGACAAGCATTCCATAATTCTGGTTTGAGCGGCCATGATGTGGATCTGATTGTCGTGACAGATTCCGAAAGTATTTTGGGGATTGGTGACTGGGGCGTCGGGGGGATTAACATTGCTATTGGCAAGCTTGCAGTATATACGGCTGCGGCAGGCATTCATCCTGGGCGGGTGCTGCCAATTGTACTGGATGTAGGCACGAATAATGAAAAGCTGCTGAATGATCCACTGTACATCGGAAACCGCCATAAACGAGTTCGCGGAGAAGTCTATAACCAGTTTATTGATACTTTTATCAGCAAAACGTTAGCGCAATTCCCGAAGGCGCTTTTACATTGGGAAGATGTGGGTAGCGTTAATGCGCGCCATATTATAGAAAAATACGGTCAAAGCATACTCACCTTCAACGATGATATACAAGGTACAGGAGCAGTGACCCTGGCTGCGATTCTTTCGGCGGTGGGTGTCACCAAGACTCCGTTGCGTGAACAAAAAATACTTGTTTTCGGCCCAGGGGCTGCAGGGATCGGTAACGCTGATCAAATTCGGGGCGCTATGATCGAGGATGGCCTTTCCGTAGATGATTCATTCAAGTCCTTTTGGGCCTTTGATTATCGCGGGCTGTTAACGGAAGATATGGAAGACGTATTGGAGTATCAGAAACCGTATGTGCGCAAAAAGGATGAAGTCAGCTCATGGACCCGGTCGGGTGACGGCAAAATACCGCTACTGGAGGTCATCCGTCAGGTGAAGCCTACGATATTGATTGGAACTTCCGGTGTAGCAGGTGCCTTTTCTGAAGAGATCATCAAGGAGATGGCAAAGCATGTAGAACGCCCGATCATTATGCCCATGTCCAATCCTACAAACCTTGCAGAAGCAGTACCCGAGGATTTGATCCGGTGGACAGATGGCAGAGCACTGATCGCAACCGGAAGTCCTTTTGAGCCCGTTACCTATAACGATACAAATTTTGAGATTGGACAGGCGAACAATGCCTTTGTTTTTCCGGGACTGGGTCTGGGTGCGATTGTGGTTAAAGCCAAAAGGATTACCCCTGCGATGTTTACAGCGGCAGCAGTTGCTGTTGCCAATGGTGTAGATTCGAATACGCCTGGCGGTGCGCTACTCCCTCATATCCGAAAATTACGCGAAGTTTCGTACGCTGTTGCGATTGCGGTTGCAAAAGCCGCGATTCAGGATCAGGTAGCGCAGGCGCACATTTCAGATGTGGAACAAGCTATACAAGATGCAATGTGGAAACCGAAATATGCCAAGGTCAAAGCAGTGGAAAGTGTAATTCATCACCCTCACTAAGCCCAAAACACCTAACTAGAGGAAATTTAATATTTTGTACACTATGTTTGACATAGCATATGAACGAATGTACAGTAATAGTCAAAAGAATAGAAGTCCACTAGGGGAGCCACTATGGCTGAGACAAGAGCGTATCTTGGACCCTTTGAACCTGATCTAGTTCGTACTAGCGTAGGAAAGTGGAGCCTTCGTATATAAGGTTTCAAGCGTTTTTTGCGTATTGGGCCTATTGTTGAAGCCGCTCCATTTTTCCGGGGCGGCTTTTTAGCGTTGTTCCGGAATTATATTCTTACAGGACTTCTTGCTCTTCAATTTAATGGAGGTGGGGAAATTGAGTTTTACACAAGAACTCCGTCGGCAGGCGGACGGCATTTTTCAAGCGATTTTTGAGCATCCCTTTGTGAGAGGTATTGCTGAAGGAAGTTTGACAAGGGGACAGCTGATTCACTATGTAAAACAGGACTTTGAATATTTGAACGCCTACATGCGGATATACGGCATCGCAATCTCCAAATGCACGAATCGGGAGGACATGGCTGTATTTAATGAACAAATCTCTTTTATTCTCCACAGCGAGGTTCATCCGCATCAAAATTTCTGTGCTGTCGCAGGGGTGAGCTATGAAGAGTTGCAGGGATATCCGCTCGCTCCGTCGGCCCATCACTATATCCGTCACATGCTGACGGTTGCGCATGAGGGCAGCCTGGGCGAGATCTTGGCTGTGCTGCTGCCATGTATGTGGACGTATGCCGAGATTGGTCGCAGGCTGCTGGATGAAGTAAAGCCGGATGAGTCTCATCCGTTCTATGAATGGATGGGCTTCTATGGAGACCAGCTTGATGATACAACACTCAAGTTCCGAGAACGTGTAGATGCTTGGGCAGAAGGCGCAACGGCTGCTGAGCGAGAGCGGATGATTGAGCATTTTATACTGAGCTGCCAGCTGGAATATAAGTTCTGGGACATGGCTTATAACCAGGAAGAATGGCCGGTCCAGATGCAGGCAGCGGTCTTGGAATAGTCAGCCTGGCGATTCGATGCGTGAAGTACGGTTAATGCCCTGTTGAACCACCAACTATAGAGAGGATAATCATTATGAGTACATGGGAAAAAAGTTATTCGGATCTCCTGACGAAGGTACAAAACAGCAAACCTCTCGTTCACAATATGACCAATGTGGTAGTCACTAACTTTACGGCCAACGGCCTGTATGCATTGGGCGCCTCCCCGGTGATGGCCTATGCACCCGAGGAAGTAGCAGACATGGCAAAAATAGCGGGAGCCGTCGTGTTAAACATCGGTACGCTGAACCGCGAACTGGTGGATGCCATGATCATTGCTGGACAATCGGCGAATGCACACGGTGTTCCGGTCCTGCTAGATCCGGTCGGTGCGGGAGCAACGAGCTTTAGAACCGAATCGGCACTGCGAATCCTGAGAGAAGTCAAAATCTCATTGGTGCGGGGCAATGCAGCCGAAGTCGCGCATCTTGTTGGAGAAGCGCGTGAGATTAAAGGCGTAGATGCTGGTGACAGTGCTGACAGCGGAAATGTCGATCTGGCAATTCGGGCTGCTCAAACGCTCAATACAATGGTTGTCATTACTGGAAAAGAGGACGTCATCACCGATGGGGCCGAAGCACGAATGATAAGCGGTGGAGACGCGCTGCTCACGAAGGTAACCGGAGCAGGCTGCCTGCTGACCTCTGTGTTAGGTGCCTTTGCAGCTGTTGAACCCAGCCTGCTGCTCGCAGGTACAGCAGGCTTGGCATTTTACGGTGCAGCAGCTTCCCGAGCCGCAGCACGTACCGCAGAACTGGGGCCCGGCAGCTTCCAGATTGCCTTTCTCGACGAACTCGCCAAACTACATACAGGTTCGCTAGAGGGGCATGTCACTGTCCGTGAAGCCGGAACAACCACAGCAGGTGGTGCGCGATGACAGACGTTCGTGTACCCAGAGCACTGACGATTGCCGGTTCGGACAGTGGCGGCGGGGCCGGGATTCAAGCCGATCTCAAAACCTTTCAGGAGCTTGGCGTGTACGGCATGTCGGCTATTACGGCCGTTACTGTACAGAATACTTTAGGGGTCCACGGCGTATATCCGCTACCACAGGAAGCAACAGCGGAACAGATCGAAGTTGTAGGATTAGACCTTGGAGTGGATGCCCTGAAGACTGGCATGCTG
>NZ_WUDQ01000343.1:0-3946 GCF_009827695.1 Paenibacillus sp. OT2-17
AAGCGGATTTAATCATTGGGCTGGGTTACATGGTGAAGGACAGTTTAGAATCTATTGCCAAAAAATATCCAGACCGTAAATTTTTAATCGTGGATGAGAAATCAGATTTACCGAATGTGGCCTCTATTAGCTTCAAAGCAGAAGAGGGCAGTTTTATGGCTGGAGTCGTTGCTGGTTTGACGAGTCGCACCGAACAGGTGGGTTTTCTCGGAGGTGCGGAATCTCCTTTGTTGAAAAAATTTGAAATTGGGTATCGCGCAGGGGTGCAATCAGTCAAGCCTAATGCCAAAGTTACTGCAACGTATGCAGGAGATTTTGGAAAGCCGGAACTGGGTACGGAAATTGCAGATGACATGATTAATCAGGATCAGATTGATGTTATCTTTGCAGCCGCAGGTCTTACGGGTGTAGGTGCGCTACAGGAAGCGCAAAAGCAGCATAAATTCGCCATCGGGGTCGATAGTGACCAGTTTTTTATTGCGGAAAAAGCGGTAGTGACCTCGATGTTTAAAAATGTAGACATTGCAATTTATACAGCAGTCAAAGGCTTTGCAGATCATCAAAGAAAATTTACGGAGAAGGATATGGTGTTTGGTCTTGCGGAAGATGGTGTAGGTTTGGCGCCTATTCGTGTCGTGACACTGAGTCCGGATCAGCAAAAGTTGTTGGATGATTTAAAGGAAAAAATCAAATCCGGCACACTGACTGTTCCCACCCAATAAATTTTCGCAAACGGAGGATGAAAGCTGATGAAACTGCAAGGTAAACTGGTGCTGAACGCGATGATTTCCTTGATCGCTTGCCTGGCTTTAGTGGCTTATATCATTTTTGAATTAATTCGTATTAACTCGCAAAGTAGTAATCTGGTTCCGGCTATGTTGAATGTACAGCAGCTCAATGCCTATTTGATTCAGTCAGGGCAGGCACTGCAAAATTATTCAGCTTCCATGACGGAGAGCAACAAAGCCGATGTGCAAAATCAACTGACTCAGTCTGAAAAGACGATTGCATTGCTTTCACAGGGCATGATGCAAACCGAAGCGCAGCAAAAGCGACTGAATACGATTAAAACAAAATTCAGCCAATTGAAAGTAGCAACGGAGAAAGCCATGAGTACCCAAAACAGCCCGGAGTCCAAGCGGGAGGCCATGCGTGCCCAAGGGATTCAGAACGATGTATTTATGCTGGATCTGCTGACCAAGGCACGTTATGACCAATACACAGAAGATTTGACCAAGAGCATTCGTTTTACATGGCAATTGGCCTTGGCAGGTGCAGTTATACTTCTGGTGGCGGTTGGGCTATATAATACATATACATCCAGGCAGCTTGCCCTTAGAACACGCAAATTAACGGATGCCGCAAAGCAAATTGCTGAGGGAAATCTGACAGTGCAGCTTGCCCAAACCAAGGGACGCGATGAGCTGGACGAGCTCAATGAATCTTTCCGGGTGATGATCGGGAACTTGCGCAGCATTGTACTCTCCATTGATCAGGCGGGTAATCGTGTCGATCTGATGGCTCGGGATATTGATCAGCATAATGAGGCCATGAAGGAAATTGTGACACAAGTCAGCACGTCAACAGAGGAACTGGCAATAGGCAGTCAGAAAATTGCTGAGGATCTGTCGTCGACAGTTGGCGTTGTGGACGAGATGCAGCAGAAGTTTGAATCGAATCTACTGGAAACCACACAATCGACCGCGTATAGTGAGGATGCTTTGCGTGTCATTGAGCAGGGTACGCGGGTCATGAGCGATCAACTGCGTATTGTTGCAGAAAATCGTTCAGCCATGTCCGAAGTGGAGCAGACGGTCAAGGAGCTGGAGGCTAATGCAGTCGAGATTACAACCATGACTGGATATGTCTCCGAAATTGCCAGCCAAACATCGCTGTTGTCCTTGAATGCTTCTATTGAGGCTGCACGTGCAGGTGAAGCAGGAAAAGGTTTTGCTGTTGTTGCCAATGAAGTGAAAAAGCTGGCGAATCAATCAGAGTCTGCTGTAAAGAAAATTTATACCGCAGTTGACGGTATCACGCAGGCTATGGATAAGGTGAAGATTTCTGTGGCGCAAAGTCAGGAGCTGTTCCGTGAGCAGGAGAAGGCAACCTCCTCAACCGGAGAATCGTTTACAGAGATTAGTGGCAAAGTGCAGCAAATTGCCGGCCAAGTCAGCAAGTTATCAACGGACATGAATGTATCGCGAGAACTGAGCGTACAGGTACAGCAAGCTATCGAAAATATCAGCGCAATCACTCAGCAATCCGCCGCAGGCAGTGAAGAGATTACGGCTTCCACGGTAGAGCAGAAGCGTTCATTTGAGGAATCGGCTGAGAAGGTAAAAGAGCTTCGTCAGATTCGCGAGGAAATGCAGCGGGAGCTAGATCGTTTTCAGGTGGAAAAGACAAGCTAAAACCTGTGAAGCAAGTATCTGTTTTTGCTGAATAATGAATACAAGCAGTGCCAAAGAAGAAGTTCTACCTTGTACAGGGAGACTTCTTCTTTTTTATATGAATGTTGTTCCTTATATTAAGTTTGAATTACATAGGCAGGGAATTCCGACTCTTGCGTCAAATAGTAATAGGGAGAATATGCCACCAGTATATGGGTCAGAGGAAGATGGACAACGAAGTCCGGAAGGATGAAGTTACGGGAATGCTGCGACTTAAGCTTCGATTGATACTGAAAAATAAACAGACAAGATTGATTCTACTGCTTACTCTGTGCGTGTCGCTTGTGATTAGCGTGATCGGCTTGCTATCGTATTCAGGATACCGTGAAGGTTTGGATACCGAGCTGAACACACCCAATATAGAATTGTTGCAAATCAATCTGGATGTGACCAATCGGGCTTTTCGTGAGTCTGATAACAAGGCGCTGGACGCAGCATATCATCCGGATGTAGAGGCTTTTGTACGTGTCCAAACGGATGGGAAATCGCTGGAAGACAAGGCCTCCGTCATAGATCGGCTTCACAAATACTTGAAAACCCTTTCTTCGCACGAAGAAATTTATTCGGTTGAAGTTATTTCTTTGGACAATCATGCTCTCGTATCCAGCAATTATGGTTACATGCCTGATTGGAAGCAGGCACCGGATACCACATGGGTTCCCTGGATTCAGGACATTCAAAAAAAGCCGTTGTTGATTAAGCGGCGATGGTATGGCACTGATCGTGAGCAGGGGACGATAGAGTTGCTTTCGCTGGCCAGGCCCATAGTAAAGAATGGTCGGGTCATGGGTGCGGTGCTAATCAATCTGGATTACGATCGTTTTTTTTCCAAACTATATATTCATTTATCCAACTCGCAATACGTGTATGATCTGGACGGCGAGTTGATCTATCCCAAGCTGAAATCGTCCTTACCCTTAAATGATATGGGCAGGATTTTGAAAGAGCTGGATGTGAGCCCCTATGCTTATGTGGAGATAGGGGACATGGAATATATGGCCAACCAAACCTTTTCAGATGTAACGGGCTGGCGTCTAGTATCGCTCGTTCCGATGGACAAGCTGCTGAAAAATGTAAAGCTGGCGCGCAATATGATGCTGTGGCTGGCCTTTATCTCCATACTGGCTGGGTGCTCAGCAGTTTACTATTACAATTATGCAGCTTTTCGCCCCATGAAAAAAATTAATAGCCTATTAAATTCGGGCAATAAGGGAACGCGCCAAGGAGGATTGTATGACCTGGAACCTGTGATTAGCAAACTGGTTGGAGAGTTTCACCGCAAATCATTGGTGGTAGAGCGAAGCCTGCCGGAGCTGCGTTCCAAATATATGGAAGATGTCATCCAGCGTAGAATGGGCATACAGGAAATGCGTATGAAATGGGAACAGTATTTTTCCGATTGGGACGGCCATTCTTTGTTTATCATGATCGTGTCCATCGACCGGTATTCTGCGTGGTCCGCAAGCTTTCCAGAAGAGGATAAAATGCTACTC
>NZ_WUDQ01000344.1:0-3936 GCF_009827695.1 Paenibacillus sp. OT2-17
CGAAACCAGCCAATGAATTACTGTCCATGATTCCGTACGAGACGCGCATGAACATTACTGACGAATCAAGGTTACTTGATTTGGCAGGAACGCTCGACCTCTCATTGAAGCGCCCCACTCCCGTCCCCGAAGAGTCGAGATTGAAACAGCAGATTGCGTTGCAGGAACTACTCCTGTTCCTGATGGAAAACATTCGACGGAATACGGAAATATCCGATAACATTCAAGCGGTGAAGCATACCGTCACTTATATCGAATCTCACTATCAGCAAAACATTACGGCCCGCCAGTTGTACAGCATCGCAGGTGTGGCTAAATGGCAATACAGTACCTTATTCAAGTCCATTACAGGAAAAAAACCGTTGGACTACGTGTTGGATATTCGTATGAAACACGCCAAGCGGCTGTTGTTACAGACCGAGGACACGATTGCACAGATTGCCCAAGCCGTGGGATTCAAGGATGAGAGTTACTTTTCGCGCAAGTTTAGACAAACGGAAGGGATCACTCCCCGCCAGTACGAGGAGGCTGCTTCAGTCAGCTCATCTCCCGTGCTCATGCCAGAGGTTCCTTACAAACGGATCGTTGCCGTTGGTTATTCGCTGGGCGATCTATTGTCCTTGGGTATCACGCCGATAGGCGCAGATGTGGAGATCATAGGTAAAAGAGGTCTGTACTGGGATTCCATCAATGGTATTGAGGATATTGGATTACTGGGTGAACCGGGCAAAATACGTAAGCTTCTTCCTGACCTGATCATTCATTCTGGTTTCCGTCAAGATTGGATCGAAGAATTGGCATCCATTGCCCCAACCGTCCTCATCGATCGCTATGAACACGTCTATTCAAGAATCATGCAAACAGCAGAGCTAATGAATCGGCAGAAGCTTGCACAACAATGGATTTATCGGCATCGCGCTGCAAGTAAACGAATGTGGATAGGCCTGGCGAAGCATATAGATGTTAAGCAAACAGCAGCTGTGTTTTCCATCGTTGAGGGCAATCTCTACATCATGAGCATGAAAGGCTTTGCAGTTACTGTATACCACCCTGACGGCATGCAGCCTCCTCCGAAGGTGAAGGAACTAATCCGGGCAGGCATTCCTTTTCAACTGACGCGACCGGAACATGCCTGTAGCTATGAAGCCGATACCCATTTTATTCTCATGGATAACGATCCCCGTACGATCCGGTTATACAGAAGACTGATGCAGTTACCATACTGGAACTCGAAAAGCATCGACCGTATTATTCTTACCGAGAACAAGTACAATTTCGATGATCCGCTCACGATGGACAGATTGTTGCTAGAGCTTCCTCAGATGATTCTGAAGAAAAGTCACTAATGACCACATTGATTTCTCCACGCCAAAAATAGGGATGTAATCAATCGCCTCTTACTACGATTGGTTACATCCCTATCTCCTACAACGTCATATCCTGCAGCCACTGCAAAACAAGCAATCGTACTTCCAATATTACCGACTCCAATAAATCCAATGGTTTTTTTCATATGTCAATGTTCCTCGTCTGATGTTTGTTCACTGTAAGTTTTTTATTGATTATCTTGGCTTGGGACAAGAACTGTACCGATAGAATAAAAAAGCCGATAAAATAGCGACTTTCAATGGGACCTTGTTCTTGTCCCTCGACATCCTTGTAGTATGTATTCAGATAATATTCGCACAAATCTCGGGGATCATGCGGTGACTATTGTTTCCTTATTCGATCGCAAATAACGAGAAAAACGACATGCAGCTCACATTCATGATAATGATATCTAAATATAACTAAAAAATGACGGGATCGTGTGTCAACGCTCCTGTCATTTTATAACATTATTTTTGACATTACATCTCTTTCAATTGAATATTACTTTAACCTTGCAAGGATCTTACTTCGATGATTATATATTTTGAAGCATGTGTGCTCGTTAAACAGTGGATTAGAAGCCTGCCGTCCAACCCGCGTCTGCAGCTATAACAGCCCCGTTCACAAAGCTCGATTCGTCTGAAGCCAGGAAAAGGGCTACTTTTGCGATTTCTTCCGCCTGCCCTACGCGAGGAATTACGCCTTGTGTAACCCTCGTTCTGGACGCGCCAAACTCATTTAAGTTATGAATCGTTGAAGTAATGTTTGTGGCTGTCGCTCCTGGCGCAATGGCATTGCATCGGATACCTTTTTGAGCATACATGAACCCCGTGTTTTTCGTAATACCGATTACCGCATGCTTTGAGGCAGTGTAAGCAGCGCCCGCATGCGCGCCGCTGAAGCCGCCCGTAGATGCCGTATTTATAATCACTCCATTCCCTTTATCCAGGAAGATCGGGATAACTTTGCGAATCGCACGCATAACGCTTTTTGTGTTAACATCGAATATAAAATCCCATGTCTCGTCGTCCACATCTCCTACAGGCGCCATGTTATCCATAACACCCGTATTGTTAACCAAAATATCGAGAGTTCCGAATTCATTAACAGCAGTATCGATCATAGCATGAATATCATTTAAATCAGCAACATTGGTTTTTACTGCGACGGCGGTTCCGCCAGCTGATTTAATTCCTGCTGCAACCGCTTCAGCTCCTTCAATGTTCAGGTCTGAAACAATAACACTTGCGCCTTCTTTTGCAAATAATTCTGCAATCGCTTTCCCCATTCCTGATGCTGAGCCTGTAATGACCGCAACTTTTCCTCCCAAACGCATGAAAAATCCCTCCAATGTTTTTTTGAACAACCGTTCATCTGAAGTATGGATCAAATTCTAAATCAAAGTCAATTGTACGAAAGTACACGCCCGAACGGGGGAATCTCAAGAACGAGCACCTCAAAAGGCTGCCTCATGAAAGTCCCTGAAGAACTGTGTAGGTGATTAGTTCACGTATTGGAGCTAGTCTGATGAATCTTTTCGAAGGAGTTTAACGATTAGTGTCAGGTCAATTTTTAGGGATTGATCCAGGTGATGCGGTTAGTTACAGCAACAAAGGATTTATGTTCAGAAACTTATTGCATCTGACTGGTCTTTACATAAGTAAGTAATATTCCAGAGTGATACTTTTTGAAGTTTTCCCAACAACTAAATTATCATTAATGATCTTAGGTCCTATAAACCAAAAGAGTGTGTAAGATGAAAAACTGACGCCGTTTAGACCAGCTCCAACCTTGCCTGCTTCAGCAAGCATCTTACCAGCCAAATTCGCTCTCAGCCTTTCAAAAAAAGAATAAGCACTTTATCCGGAATATCAATTACGAGCAGGTCTGGAATAAGATAAATAGTTTTTGTATTTTTTTAATCTTTCAGGCAACTCGCCAGCCTTGGAATTAGGTTTTAATGAAACTTTATATAATTCATCCGCATGCTCGAATTTCCCGGAGATTAGAACATGAGAATGCGCTCTATCTTCTTCCGCGACATTGAATTTAACTTTGCCCTGTTCAACCTCCAAAGTGCCCTTTACACCGCAAATTCCGCATATTGCAGGATAATTATCATCATGATTCCTGATTTCAACGAGTTTGGAATGACAGATTGGACATAAACCAGATTCGCCAATATATTTCGCTTCCGTATTCGGGTTCATTAGTGTTTCAGCCACATGACGACCAGATTGCCTAGCTCTGTTCAATTCATTTTCCTTGAAGACTACTGATCCAGGCAAGCCAACCCAATTGACCAGCATTTTGTCTACAACATTGATTTGCATCGGCAGCGTGAAAAGATGGAGCATTGGCAGTGCAAGTGTGTCCCACTCACTCCCTCCTACAGCTATAAGAGAAGCCACTCTTTGCTTAAAGCTTCTTTCATCTGGGCCTTTACCAGTAGTTATTCCTCTTTCTTCGCGTTGCTTCTTGGCAATCATTCGGAAGGCAATGTCATGGGAAGGGCCCATCCGGTCATTCAGAGTCTTCAACAGTCCACTCGGACTCTTCTCATAA
>NZ_WUDQ01000345.1:0-3926 GCF_009827695.1 Paenibacillus sp. OT2-17
TCCGTATTGGGGAAATCGAAGCTCCTTACCGTGATTTGCCGATTGATGAGCTGATTGCCGTGACAGAAGCCTCCTCGGTGAGAGTAACCGATCCAGAAACCGAAAAGAAAATGGAAGCATACATTGATCTGATCAAGCAAGAAGGTGATTCAGTCGGTGGGGTAGTGGAGTGTATTGTAGAAGGTGTTCCGATTGGTCTGGGCAGTCATGTACAGTATGATCGGAAACTGGATGCACGTATCGCACAAGGCGTCATGTCGATTAATGCATTTAAAGGCGTGGAGATTGGCATCGGCTTTGAAGCAGGGGAATTGCGCGGTTCACAGGTGCATGACGAGATTCTATATGATGAGGAACGTGGATATCACCGTCGTACCAATCGTTTGGGTGGTTTTGAGGGTGGTATGACGAATGGAATGCCAGTTGTGGTTCGTGGCGTAATGAAGCCGATTCCCACACTCTACAAGCCGTTGCAAAGCGTCGACATTGATACAAAGGAAGCGTTCACCGCACAGGTTGAGCGTTCGGATGCATGTGCAGTGCCAGCGGCAAGCGTAGTCATGGAGCATGTCGTAGCTTGGGAGATTGCGAAAGCTTTGCTAGAAAAATTCGGTGGGGATTCGATTGAAGAGATTCGCGCGAATATTGCATCCTACGAAGAACAACTGGGGCGGTACTAAGATGAGTACGCTGACGGTACAACTTGGCGAACGTTCTTATCCTATTCATATCGGACGAGGGCTGTTACATCGATCCGGAGAGTTGTTGAAGGAACGAGGAATTGCGCAAAAAAGCCCGTTGTTAATTGTTTCTGACGAAAATGTAGCGGGATTCTACTTGGCAACATTGGAGAGCAATCTTCAGGCGTCTGGCTACAAGACAGTGTCCTTTGTCGTTAAGCCAGGTGAAACCTCCAAGTCGCTTGCTGTATTTGAGCAGGTCATAACAGCAGCCATTGAGGGCGGTTTGGATCGCAATTCAGCCGTTATTGCACTTGGTGGTGGTGTGGTGGGTGATTTGGCTGGATTTGTGGCAGCTTCTTATATGAGAGGTGTCAAGTTTGTACAGATCCCCACTACGATCCTTGCCCATGATAGTAGCGTGGGCGGTAAGGTCGGCATCAACCATCCTTTGGCGAAGAATATGATAGGAGCCTTCCATCAACCGGAACTTGTGTTATATGACGTAGATACGTTGTCTACCTTGCCTCCTCGTGAGGTATCTGCGGGGCTTGCTGAAATGATCAAGCATGGCTTGATCTGGGATGCTGATTTCGCCCAGTGGTGCCGTGACCATGCGACTGATTTGCTTGCGCTAGATGCGGCAGCCCTGGAGTACGGACTGGAAAAGGGTTGTTCCGTAAAAGCCGAAGTGGTGTCGCGTGATGAACGAGAAAATGATTTGCGCGCTATTCTAAATCTAGGTCATACGATTGGTCATGCGATTGAAGCCATTGCGGGATATGGTGAGTTTTTACACGGGGAAGCCATTTCTATTGGTATGGTCGGCTCCGCACTTTTGGGCGTGAAGCTGGGGGCGGATCCTTCTTTGGTAGATGAAACGAAGGATATGTTGTCTTCGCTACGGCTACCGACCTCCCTTCCGTCACATCTCGATACAGATCGGCTGCTGGACGCGATGATGCATGACAAAAAGTTCAAAGAAGGCAGCATTACTTTTGTCGTCCCACGTAGCATCGGGCACGTGGAGGTTGTGAAGGATATTTCCGTCTCTTACATCCGACGAGTTATTGAACAGTTAAAAGAGGGGGCGTAACGATGTACAATCGGGGAATTCGTGGCGCGACGACCGTAGTGAATAATGAAGAAAACGAAATTTTGGAAGCAACATGCCAACTACTGGAGGAAATTGTATCCTACAATGAAATTCAGCCAGAGGATATTAGTAACGTATGGATTACGGTGACCCATGACCTGGATACTGCCTTTCCAGCCAAGGCCATTCGTCAGCTTGATGGCTGGGATATGGTTCCGCTCATGTGTGCATTAGAAATTCCTGTGGCAGGCAGTTTACCCAAGTGCATCCGTTTGATGGTACAGGTGAACACCGATAAATCCCAGCGGGAAATTAAACATGTATATTTGAACGGAGCACAGGCGTTAAGACCGGATCTGGCTTCCCAAGGGAAATAAGTGCCCGTTTTTAAAGTTGATAGTTGCCAAAGTAACATCCCATGAGATATAGTGTGTGTAGCAGAGTTAAGTAGAGTAGAGTTAGCCAGAGACAGAGTTGAGATGAGAAGAGTGCAGCCTTAGCCAATTCCATATGAGATTACAGAGATCGGCGGTAGCGGGTAAGCTTTTGTCTATGAAGAGATATTCTTCTACAGAGAAGCTTATTTGAGGCAACCTGTGCGGTTATACAAAAGGGATGAGTGTATACTTATCTATTTGCTGTAGTCATTTTACATATGGAGCATTCTTATAATTTCGATAACTGACAGCCTCTACCTTACCGGTAGAGGCTTTTTTATATTCTCTCCTTTGGTTCTGCGCCAATTTGGAAAGGAAGTGATCTCATGTTAACGCCGCATGTGGAGCAAGTGATAACGATGGCGAGTGAATTTAACCTGATTCCTGTGTACAAAAAAGTGTTGGCTGATATGGAGACGCCGATTCGGATTTTCCGTCGGTATGCCGAGCGGGACCGTGCCTTTCTGCTAGAGAGTGTAGAGGGAGGCGAACAGTGGGCGCGACATTCATTCATCGGTACGGACCCGTTCCTAATGGTCTCGGGTAAAAAAGGACGTTTGATATTGGAGCAACACGGTAAACGGCAAATATTAAACGACAAGCCGATTGAAGCGCTCAAAGCATTGCTTCGTAAATACCGTAGTCCGAAACTGAAAGAAATGCCTCCATTTACAGGCGGGGCTATCGGATTTTTTGGATATGACTTGCTTCAATACTATGAAAAGCTGCCAGAGCATTCGGTAGATGATTTGAATATGGATGATATTCGTTTTATGTTCTGCGATCAAGTAATTGTCTTTGATCATGTGAAACAGCAAATTTTGCTGGTCGGCAATGTTCATATAGGCGAAGGGTTTCGCGATGAGGACATTCGTGCTGCTTATGCTGATGTGGAACGCAGGTTGGAGGAAACGGCGCAGTATCTGCGCAAGCAGACCCCGCCTGAGCGATTAGGATCGGCTTCCATTCCTGATGATGTGGAACTAGGTGAGATCCAATCCAATATGACGAAGGAACAATTTATATCAAACGTAGAGCAGGCGAAGGAGTATATCCGCTCCGGTGATATTTTTCAGGTTGTACTATCCCAGCGTTTTCACATTGATACAGAGGCCTCTCCTTTACAGGTATACCGCGTGCTGCGCACGATGAACCCGTCGCCATATATGTATTATTTGAAAATGGATGACGAGATCATCGTAGGCACCTCGCCTGAGGCACTCGTCAAGGTGGAAAACGGCCGGGTAGAAACCCGTCCTATTGCAGGAACGAGACCGCGTGGGGTAACGGAGACAGAAGATGCGGCACTTGCTGAAGAACTGTTAAACGATGAAAAAGAGCGTGCAGAACATCTGATGCTGGTTGATTTGGGAAGAAATGATTTGGGCCGTGTATCACAGTTTGGCACAGTCAAATGCGATACGTTTATGGAAATTGAACGCTATTCCCATGTCATGCACATTGTTTCCAATGTGTCGGGTGAGCTACGTGAGGACAAAGATTTCTTTGATGCCTTCCTATCTTGTCTGCCAGCTGGCACTGTATCGGGGGCTCCGAAGCTACGGGCCATGGAGATTATTGCTGAGTTGGAGCGGGAAGCACGCGGACCCTATGCAGGGGCGATTGGATATTTGGGCTTCTCGGGCAATATGGACGCTTGCATTACGATTCGCACGATTGTGTTTAAAAAGAACCGGGCCTATGTCCAGGCAG
>NZ_WUDQ01000346.1:0-3925 GCF_009827695.1 Paenibacillus sp. OT2-17
CCTGCCTGTCTTGTTCTTTACGGCGGGCAATGACAGCGCTTCGCCGAATCAGAGCGTGGCGCTTGCCCGAAGCACCTATACCCTTGACGGAAACCCGGATCTGGTTCACTGGGTCAAACATCCGGAGCCGTTGATCGTGCAAAAAAAGGGAATGGGCGCATTTGGGGATTTCCGGGATCCGTTCGTATGGAAGGACGATGACGGCTGGTATGCTCTGGTCGGGTCCGGAATCGAAGGCGGAGCAGCACTGGCATTTGCGTCACAGGATATGCTGAATTGGACGTATAAAGGGCCGTTTTTTAAAGCAGATATTCAGAAGTTTCCTTACCTTGGACCCATCTGGGAGCTCCCTGTGCTTCTTCCCCTTGGCAGTGACAAGCAGGGGGTGAACAAACATCTCCTGCTTGTCAGCCCTGTGGGGAAGGGAGCGGATGTCGAGGTGTTCTATTGGATCGGGCAACTTGACAAGCAAAATCTTTCGTTCATCCCCGATCAAGAAGAGCCTCAATTGATTGACGTCGGGGATTTCCATTTTACCGGACCGAGTGGAATGGTTGATCCGAAGACCGGCAGAAATATCGTCTTTACGATAGCCCAAGGCGACCGGACGTCCGAGATGGAATATAAGTCGGGCTGGGCTCATAACGGCGGCTTGCCGTTAAGCGTGTATTTGAGGGATGACGGACGTCTGGGAATAGAGCCGATTCAGGAGCTTCAATCGCTGCGTGGCGCCAAGAGGCTATCACTTCGGGACCAGTCATTGGCTGAAACTAATGTACAGCTCAGGGATGTTCATGGTGACATGCTTGAGATTCAATTGGAATTGGAGCCCGGCAGCGCCAAACAATTCGGAATCAAGGTCCGTTGTACGCCGGACGGAGAGGAAGAAACTCTGCTGTATTATGATTGGAATCAAGCGATGCTCGTGGTTGACCGGTCGAAAACGACGCTGTATCCGGGAGAAAAGTGCAGAGGGGTTCAGGGCGGTAAGCTGGAGCTACTTGGGGAGAATCTGAAGCTTCATATTTATTTGGACCGCTCCATGGTCGAAGCCTATGCAAACGGATTGAAAAGCCTGACAACCCGGGTGTACCCGAGCCGTATAGATGCTTTGGGACTTGAGATTTGGGGAGATGGAGAAGCGTTTGTTAAATCCTTGGATATATGGGATATGCAGTCCATTTGGTAAGACGATTGCTTAGGCGCTCCTTACCAATCGGGTCATGCAGCAAATGATCAAGTAACTTTGCATTCCTCCGATTGGAAACGTTTCATTCATATTCTTCCTTCTTCATGACTATTCACTTTGTACAAGGAGAGCATTTCGAAATGAGGTATCGATGTTCGCAAGTATAACAAGTTTCGAAGGAGGCTCGAGAATGAGGAAAGCCAAAAGAAGAAAATCTTGGATATCGGGAATGGTTATATGGGCTATGGTTCTCCAGCTTGTTGTTCCGGGAATCTCTGCCGCATCCGAATCTAAAACTGTTGCTGGAGAAACGCCCATTCCTAAGAATGATGTGAGATCATCGGTTACGGATGCGGTTTATCAAATCAAAAATATTCCTAAGAATGACGTGGGATTGTCAGTTACGGATTCGGTCTATCAAATCCGGAATCCTGGATTTGAAACAGGAGATTTGACGGGATGGACTGTTGTCAAAGGCAATGCGTTCGGTCCGAATAGCGTAACCGACGAAACGACTTGGTGGGCGGAAAAAATACCGTATAACCAGGAAGGCGCTTACCATTTAAACGGCTGGAAGTATGACGAATCTGCAACAGGTGTACTTCGTTCCAGCACTTTCGAGCTGGGCGGAAGCGGTTGGATCAGCTTCAGGCTTGGCGGTGCGAAGAACCCAGACAAGGTATTTATAAATATTGTGGAAGTCGATACGGGACAAGTTATTGCCCGATACGGAAATAGTGCATTCGCCGACGTTGGCTTCCCGGATCCCGCGCTGGGCATGCGGCTTGCCAATATGGTGCAATACAAGGCTGATCTTTCCACACATTTAGGCAAGAAACTGTATGTGGAGGTCGTCGATAATGCAACCTCGGATTGGGGAATCATTTTTGCGGACGCATTCTCCATGTACCATGAATCGGAGCCAGCTGAAGGAATTGTTGCGACGGATATCAAGCCAGATTTCAAACGCTATGAAATCGATAATCCCAGCTTTGAAACCGGAAATCTCGATGGCTGGACGGTTGAGGGAGATGCTTTTGAAGTGACCGATGAAGCTCATGCGAGCAAAGAAGGGAACTTCTATCCCAAATCCTCCGTGCAAGGTAAGGGCTCCATCACCTCTAATACTTTCACGCTTCAGGGAACTGGAACAATTAACTTCACTATTTTGGATATCCTCAAACCTGGGAACGCCTATGTCGGACTTTACGATGCGAATAGCAACACATTGCTTATGAAAACCGGGAATGTCAGTGCGAACGAGAAAATCTCATGGAAAGTGCAGGAACACTACAACAAGAAGCTTTATGTAAAGGTCATTGATCATTCCAATGAAGCCAGCATTGCCGTTGATGGGTTCCAAGCAAGTGGTAGGGGTACCATTTTCTACTTAAATCTTGATGAGGGCGCAGGAAAGAAAGCGTTGGAGAAAGTACACAATCTTAAGCACGATGTGAACTATGTATTTAGCACCGCCAGGTATATGGCATCGAAGGATCCGAGATGGACTCCGCGCGGAATAAAAGGCGGCGCCTTATTGTTTGATGGATACTCGAATTATATTGAGGTCAATGAAAAGGATACTGTGCCTGTAAGCGACGCGTTAACCATCGAAGCTTGGGTTGCACCGCGCAGCTATGAATGGGGAGACGGAAACAAGCTGTCTGCGATCGTAAACCAATCCGATCAGGATAAAGCGGAAGGCTTTTCTCTTGGAATGTATCGTCACGGTACATGGTCGATGCAGGTAGGCATTGGCGGCCAGTGGATTCAGGTATGGGTAAAGGATCACCCGTTGGAAAAATACAAGTGGAATTATGTGGCCGCTACTTTCAGTAAAGAAGATGGAAAGATTAAGTTATATCTAAACGGTGAGGAAGTGGCTTCCCAAGCAACCCCCGTCAACGTTCCGATCACACCATCTACCGAAAGCCTGATCATCGGGAAAAATAATAAACCTGTAGAGTTGGCAGGGTTGTTCTCCTTCAATATGTTCAGCGGACTCCTAGATGAAGTGAAGCTGCATAATAAAGCCCTTACGAACCAGGAGATACTTACTGGATATGAGAGCGTGAAGGCGCTTCATGGAGGTTCGATTCCGAAAATTCCGAATGCGGACATTGATGAGGATCCAAGTGTGTTTGACGGAGATCAGCACCGTCCCCAGTACCACGCGATGGCTCCGCAAAACTGGATGAATGAAGCACATGCACCGATTTATTATAACGGCAAATACCATTTATTTTATCAACATAACCCGCAAGGTCCATACTGGCATCAAATCCACTGGGGGCATTGGGTGAGTGACGATATGGTGAACTGGGAAAATGTAAGACCTGCTCTTGCGCCCGAAGCGGGCACCCTTGATCCGGACGGCACGTGGTCAGGCAGTGCAGCGTATGATCGAAATGGGAATCCTGTCCTGTTCTATACCGCCGGCAACGACTCCCTGTCGCCGAACCAAAGAACAGGGCTGGCAACTCCGGCGGATTTGTCCGATCCCTATTTGGAAAAATGGGTGAAATATCCTAAGCCGGTAACGGAGCAGAACGGGAAAGGAATCCATAACGAGTTCCGTGATCCGTTTGTATGGTATGACAAAGAGGTGGATAAGTGGTATCAGTTAGTGACGTCTGGCCTTCCAGACTTCAGTAGCGGCACAGCTTTGGTGTATGTATCCGACGATATGTACAATTGGGAATATAAGGGGCCATTATACGTTAGTGACAGAAGCCG
>NZ_WUDQ01000347.1:0-3919 GCF_009827695.1 Paenibacillus sp. OT2-17
ATCAACAGCCCGGGTGGCTCTACTTCCGCAGGATTTGCCATTTATGATACGATGCAGTACATCAAACCCGATGTGCACACGATATGTACGGGATTTGCTGCTTCGTTTGGCGCGATCCTTTTGCTGGCGGGCGCCAAAGGGAAACGTTCGGCGTTGCCGAACAGTGAAATCATGATCCATCAGCCGCACGGCGGCGCACAAGGTCAAGCTAGCGATATTGCGATCAGCGCAAAACGAATTTTATGGACTCGTGAAAAGGCAACCCGTATCACAGCTGAACGGACCGGGCAATCTTTTGAAAAAGTCGAAAAAGATATGGACCGGGATTTTTACATGTCCGCTCAGGAGGCACTGGAATATGGTGTTATTGATCAAGTGATAACTTCTTTGTAAAGTATGCTCAAAACCTAATGATCTGCAAGAAACTTCAAGAAATAATACGAGGTGATATCATGTTAGCAAACTTACAAGGCAAGGAAGTAACTATTCATTTTATAGATGGGACAAATGTATGCGACGGGATATTGGATCAGATTGACGACAAGTTCGTTAAATACCTTACGCAATATCAGACGCTTGTTATTCCTATTACATCCATTCGCACCGTATCCATTGACATTAAGGAACGGCAACGCTATAGAGTTGGATTCGCCCCATGAACCTATTCTAGCATGGGTGGCAATTACATTGTACGGAGGCCCGATATTATGGAAATTTCACAGGGAGTAGAAATGCTTCAGCTAGATTTTCATGGGAATATGATTCACCCTATTCTTTTGTGGGATCAAGAAATGGCTGTTTTAATAGACACAGGACTCCCTGGGCAAATGGAAGATTTACGCGTGGCTATGGAAAAGGTAGGCGTGTCGTTTGACCAACTAAAAGTTGTGATTTTGACGCATCAAGATGTGGATCATATAGGTTGTCTTCCTGAGATTTTGCAGGAGTGTGGCCATCATATTAAAGTCTATGCACACGAACTGGATAAGCCGTATATTCAGGGGGAGATCCCTCTTTTAAAAGATGGTCACCTTGTGAATCCCCCGAAGGGCAAAGTGGACGATACCTTAATAGATGGTCAGGAACTGCCGTTTTGCGGCAGGATTCGCGTCATCCATACGCCTGGGCATACCCCTGGGCATATCAGCCTTTATTTAAGGCAAAGTAAAACTCTTATTGCCGGGGATTCGATGTACAGTGTAAACGGGATTCTCGCGGGAATTCATGTCCCGACCACACCCGATATAAAAGCAGCTCATCTCTCATTGAAAAAGTATTTGGATCTCGACATTGCATCCGTAGTTTGTTATCACGGGGGATTAAGTAATGTACATGTGAATGATCAGATATTAGGACTTACCCAAGGATTATAAAATTAAAGTTCCAGCAAGTTACCTTTGGTGGAACGATGTTGTTAGCGTAGAAGAATTGAACCAGTGCTTCAATTCTTCTACTGTTTCCTCCCTTCGACCCCTTCTTTAAAGCTTATTCCTGCAACCCATCCGATGATATATCAGTCATAAAAACCTCACTTCACGCGTGCTAACTTGTATATAGATCAGACTTTAACTGAGAAAAAATATATTCTTGCATTTGATCTAAAAGAAGAATGATGTTAGCATCTTTGCCATTTTTCAAAACCCACTGAATAGACATCATTGAGTTAGCAGCATATAGTTCTGCTAAATACTCTAATGCGATCGAAGTTGAAGAATTCTGTTGCTTTAAATAATCTAAGCAAGTCCTAAACAAAATTTGTTCAAATTCCTTACGTAGATCTGCTGTTACTTCATGAACGGCTAACAATGTTGAAATTTCGAGCTTATTCTTAATCATATTATCGGTTACAAGTTCTATGGCGTTTGCCACCTTGCCATCTTCCGTGGAATCAAAACGCTGCTCAATTTCAACTTTAAAATCAGAAGCATACTGTTTAACTATTTTTTCTAGTAAGTCGTACTTATCCAAATAATGACTATAAAAGGTAGAACGTCCGATAAGAGATTGATCACAGATTTTTTTGATCGTAATATCTTTAAAATCATGTTGTTGGAGTAATTCTATTAAAGCTCGCTCAATAGCTATTTTTGTTTTATAAATTCTGATATCTTCATTCATTTAACCACTTGCTCCTTATGTGTAAGTTTTCGAACACTTTATATATACCGTGTAAGATATCCTACAGATTATGCGATACTAATTATTTTTTATGTAGTAACTATACTCTATAGTAAGCACATACCCAAATTGAAGGAGGACAATATATGTTTAAATCCTATGTCAATAACGAACAGTTCAATCTTCAAATCAATCGTTTTATCAATGATTATTATCAAGAAGATGATCGAGCACAAGCTGACTTGGAAGAAATGATTCCGAAATTAAAAGACACCCATAGCTGGTATGAAGCTTGGCTCAATTTTGCAAAGAAACGCGAAGACAGCAAGGACTATGACTTATCCTCAGTCTACTATCAAGCTGCAGAATTTTATCTTGCAACTACAGACCCCAATAAAGAAAAAATGTATCGAAAATATAGAGAAATGTTCTATAAAGGCTTTCATGATTTTGATTATGAATCCTACAAGATTCCCTATGAAGACTCGTATCTTCCTGCTGTAAAATTATTGACACCTGGAGCTACGAAGACATTACTTGTCTTTGGTGGGTATGATTCTTACATGGAAGAGATGCTTAAAATGATGAGATTTATGAAGGGAATTGATTACAATATTATTGTATTCGATGGCCCTGGCCAAGGAACTGCTTTAAAAAACGGCCTAAAATTCATTCATAACTGGGAAAAGCCCATATCAACGGTGATTGATTATTTCAAATTAGATCATGTTAGTCTCGTAGGTGCTTCTTGGGGAGGATATTTAGCTATGCGTGCGGCAGCCTTCGAAAAGAGAATCGATAAAGTAGTTGCTTTTAACATTTTCTATTGTGGTTTAGATGCCTTAAAAATGGGAATGTCAGAAGAGACTTACCAGAGCATAGTGCAGCTAGTCGATCGTAATGAAGTAGATCAAGTGAATTCATTATTGGAACAGATGATGACTCACAATATTGATTTGCATTGGAAGATTACCAAAGGGATGGAAAACACCGGTGTAGCAACGCCTTTTGATCTCATTAAAAATTTCGAAAAGCACACGATGCAAGGCATTGGAGCATTCATTAATCAAGATGTTCTTTTATTAGCTGGAGAAGATGATCAATACGTACCTATTAGCCGACTCGCACAAATCCAACAAGAATTAATCAATGCTGCGTCCATTACAACCAAAGTATTTACTAAAGAAACGGGCGGTGAGCAACATTGCCAAGCAGGTCACAGAGAGTTAGCATTTAATGAAATGAAGAAGTTCCTATAACAACTGTAAATATATATTTTTTTATGCGCAACATGCCCATCAAAATCGTAGTTCCATAGCTTCAATCGTTGTTATTCAATTGGCAAGTAAAAACCGACTCCAATTATGGAGTCGGTTTAGTCCATTCATTTCCCCCTGTTATCTCAATGGAGAAGTCCGTAATTTCCTCTGAACTTTTCAATTCATGCGGCCTAGCATGGTTAGATTTTCAAACCGAAGAACCTTGAAGGAGCGCAAGAAACGAACTTAGATCCACAGCTTCAAACCCTCTTGTTTGTCACTGCAAGTTTAAATAATCAAAATCAACAAAACCACCCGTTGATTTAGTAGCATAATTGAACAAAGCAAAACGGTATCCCATAAAGTGAGGGATTGTATATGACATCTGAAGTGTGTTGCCTATAGCCGTCCAATTTGTGCCGTCAAGACTGTAGTAGAAATATGCTTTATCCATCTGATTTGTAAAATCACATATAAGCTTAAGATATACTCTGTTCTGGGTGAAAGGGACACTGGCCACTTCAGTCATTGCTCCAGAGCTG
>NZ_WUDQ01000348.1:0-3916 GCF_009827695.1 Paenibacillus sp. OT2-17
GGTAGCCCAAATCCTCAAACGTAAGACAACGCTTATCGGATGAATCTACTTCTTCTATAGGTTCACCTACATGTAGCTGCTGCCGATTTAAATGAATAGTAACAAAATTATCTTTATCCAAAGGTGGAGTGGAGACACCTACGCTGGCCTCTGCCAAGCCGTATACAGGATACATGATATTTTTTTTTAATCCATGTACACTCATGGCTTCCATAAATACATGGCAAAGCTCCACCGATATGGGCTCAGCCCCATTTAAAATCATGCGAACACTTGACAAATCCCAGTTATCTGCTGTTTTGGATTTATATTGATCAAGGAAAAATTTATAACCGAAGTTAGGAGAACAGATTTGAGTCACCTTATGCTCCGACACCTTTTTTAGCCATAATGAAGGACGTCTTATAAAAAGAGCTGTTGGCATAATGAGCTGCTTGGCATGGGCGATGACACAAGTTAAATGAAAAGCGATCAATCCCAAATCATGTGTGAGTGGCATCCAGCCTAGATAGGCATCACTTGAAGTCATTCCCGTTTGATTGGTGATATCCCGAATATTGTATACGAGATTCTCATGCGTCAGCATGACTCCCTTGGGATCACCTGTCGAACCAGAGGAAAATTGAATAAACGCCAAATCCTCCGGTCTGGATTGATGAATGGTCCCTTTGTTCTGATCGGAATAATCAAAATCATGGCTAGAAAAGGTCGCTTCTTTCACAGAATCAAAGAAATCCAGCATCTCATGCTGATGAGAATACTTTTCTAACTGCTCTAATACTTTATGATCCGCAATCATGTAAGGGCAAGTAAGGGTACTCCAGATTTTAAATAGCTTCATTTTATGTTCATCATTATTCCCGATACTTACAGGTACGGGGACGATTCCGCCGAGCAGACAGCCCCAAAACACATTCACAAAGGTATGATTGTCTTCAATTTGCATAATTAGCTTATTGCCAGGCTGTACTCCTTTTTCCTGCAATTGATGAAGTACCTGCAGTGCTTGCTCCAGAAGCTGACTGTAGCTTACATACTCCTCCTGTGTATCACCCGAAATGAAAATAATTCCATTTTCAGCTCTACTGGCTCGGTCCTGAATGATTTCAATTAAAGTTTGAAACTGCTCCATCCTGATCCCTCCTCAAAAGGTCTAAAACTTCCTCCTGCTCTCCTGCAGATACTTGTTTGGTTTGCAATATCAGGCGAATACACTCCAGCGCTTCGCGTCTTAGTTCATAAGCAGAAGAAGATTTGCCCGATTCTATGCTTTTGAGTAACTCCTCCAACCTGTGAATAGGTAAAATAACCCCCTTATGATACTCATCCTCATTCCAATTGGCATTGGGTGTAGACACCGCCACCGCCAGCAGTTTGACCAACCAATCACGGATCGAAAAACGACGTTCCAGCTCAATCCGATCCAAGTCTCTGTCCAAGGAAAGCACCTCAAAAGCGATGTTTGTTTCCTTTGCCAAGTTTTTCAGCACCGTTCGCGGTCCTAATTCAATTCCCTGCTTCACCCCATGTTTCTCCATATACTGCATCGTTTGTATCCACCGCACTGGATGGATCATTTGCAAATGCAAACCTTGACGAATGCTGTTGGCATCCGTATATGGCAGTGCTGTAACATTAGAAATGACAGGCCACAGCGGTTCATGAAACGTATATTTTTGCAATTCCAATGCTAATCGGTCAGCAGCATGCTGCATAAGCGGGCTGTGAAAAGGGCCGCTTACCTGCAAACGGGTAATTTGGAACCCACGTTGCTCTAATTGTCCCGCCACCGCAGCAACAGAGGCATGATGACCAGAAACGACGTATTGATAGGAGGAGTTATAACAAGCGATGGAAATAGGCTGACTGGTTACGGCATAGTGATCGCACAGCTCTTCTAGCAGAGTTAAATCAGCCCCTCGAACAGCAATCATGCAACCCACTCCGGCCTCTGAGGCTTCTTCCATAAAGCGTCCCCGTTCTTGTACCACCCGCAAAGCATCGCCAAACGATAAGACTCCGCTGCTTACCAATGCAGAATACTCACCCAAACTATGCCCTGCAGAAAATTCGGGAATAATCCCAACATCGTGCATGTAACGTCTGAATGCGATTACACTAATTGTGAGTAGTGCAGGCTGGGTGTAGGATGTTCTGGATAATTGGGAGATGGGTCCTTTCATACATAAAGTTTTCAAATCATACCCCAAAATATCAGCAGCCTCTTCAAAAATGTGACCTGCCTCTGAAAAACCGTCATGCCATGCCGCTCCCATCCCGACATACTGAGATCCTTGTCCCGAAAAAAGCAAAGTCATGTGATTCATGTCCAACCCCTTTCCTCACCATAAAAAAGCGGTAAAACAAATGTTTTATGGGATTCAGATGTTCACATTCCTATGTATTTAAGATAGATACAGCAAAAACAACAAAATGTCTTGCCACAAACAAACAGTAATCGACATGTTAAAGTAAATCGTTTTTGAGTTTCATGATGTAATCAGAAATAAAAGTGTGTAAGTAGACTTGGAAGTGTAAAAAAATGGAGTGTGCTGGAAGTTCAGAGTTGATACTTAGAAACTTCAGCATCATAGATGAGTGTAAGACATAGGTTAAGGCTATTAATTTATTATAAACATTAAAATGAATTAAAGTACAGTGATATATACTACATATATTTTATAAACCAAAAGAATATCCTCTTTTGTTTAAAAAAAGGAATTGTTTTCAGCTTTTTAATGAATTTACATGAAAATTTCGTATTCTAAACTATTGACTGGCATCTATCGTTAAAACAAAAAAAGCCGCCAATTTGGCGACTTATTATACATAGTTGTTGTCCTTCGACAGTAATCGACGGTTAGGCGTCGTCATAGATACGTAACTAATTAAGTAGCGAACTCCAAAGCGATTTATCTCCTTATGCAGTTTCCTTAATAGCTACAATGTGCAAGCGGCTACTGTCGATCCTCCACTGACTTCGTTGTGGCTTCGTTCAAACGCTGTAAAAGGGTAACAGCTTCAGCCCGTGTGACTTGCGCTTTGGGGCGAAGGTATCCTTCATTAGCGGTAAGGACCCCCATCTTGGTTAGGGTGTAGAATGCTTCTGCCTTTTGATCCTGGGAATCGCCATCATAGAAGTACTCTTCTCCAGTCTTGTCGATGTACAGCACCGGATAGTAGGCCGAGAAATTGTCATTGTAATTGGCCTGACGAACTTTCATATCCTTGTACTGCGCAGCTGCGGAAATCACTTCCTCAATCTCAGGATGAAGCGTCTGATTGGTATAATCCGTCCGAAGAGAGGCAATCATCATCACATCCCAGCGGGTCAATGGTTTGTCAGGCTTGACATAGAATTGATAGTTTGGATATTTCCCCCCAACACTTTCAGCATACGGCCAAACATAGTCCCCGTTGAATATTGCTGCAAAATCTTTATTCGCCCAGTGTTTACGCGCATCCACAAAGTCGGAAGATTTGCCGGAAGAATGATCGATTTCTGGAAAAAGCTTGTGAAACATATGTACAAATTCCGCTTTCGTTATAGTTTTGCTTGGCTTGAAGGTCCCATCTGCATAGCCCTTGACAACGCCCTTGTCGACCATGGAACGAATCGATTCGGCAGCCCATTCATATTTTGTTCCTTCCACATCTGAAAACGTGTTTGCCGCGAATGCAGATTGACCGAAAAACAGTGTCGTCGCAACCAACGGGGTGATAAGCCATTTCTTTTTCAACATCTCTTCACACTTCCTTTAGGTAAAATTTATGTATAAAATAGTTCTCAAGACTCAATTTTATATCGGCATTTCAAAAGAAAATGATGATATTAGAGAGAAAAAAAGTACTGTTAAACAGTATTTTGGAATATCGACAATCAGTATTTGAAAAATGCTATGGATACAAGTTATAA
>NZ_WUDQ01000349.1:0-3902 GCF_009827695.1 Paenibacillus sp. OT2-17
CCGTAACTCCGCCGAATAATCCGACGAGCATTTTAGGGGCATGGATTATTAACCACCAGTATGAAGCTGTGGCGGCGGGGGACGGCATTGAGGTCGTCGGGACGTATGACATCAATATTTGGTACTCATACGATAAAAACTCGCAGACCGATGTGGCCAAGGAAACGGTGTCGTACGTGGAAAATGTGCCGCTCTCGTATCTTGATCCGAAGCACCGGGCGTCTACAGTGGAAGTATCCGCCGAAGCTACACAGGAGCCGAGTTGCGTCGAGGCCAGTGTGTCTTCTGGAGGTGGCAGCGTAATGATCCGGGTCGAGCGGGAATTTGCGGTGGAGCTGGTGGCGGAAACGAAGATTGTTGTAGAAGTATTCCCGAATGGTAGCAGCGATGATTTTGACAAAGACTTTGATTTTGGAGCGGAAGAGGGGGACTATGAGGAGCTCGACCCCGACCTCATTGACGACGAGCTCTGACAGAAGTAACCAAAAAGAGGGCCGCTTTACTCTTTGCGCCGGCTGATTCTGCGCAGGGGGCAAAGGCCCTCCTTTTTTGTTATTATGGGTTGAATTTGGGTTGAAATCCGTACGTAGTCCGTAGGGGGGAATATGATGCAGCAGCCGGGACAGGCGCTCATACGCTTCAGACAGATGCCAAATGATGAAAAAAAGCGTAGACTGGAGCGTTCAGGCATAGCGGTGCAGTGGATGGATAGCAGTATAGCAGATTTTGCGATAGGCTACGCGGTGCAAATCCATCTACTGCGAGTGTTGGAAATTCGTAGACGTGCCATCGAAGGCCCTTCCAAAGTCCGCGCATACGATCTGTCTGAACTGGATCAACATTCACCGCTCTATGTCCGGATGGAGCGGCTGGCTGTACGAGCGTTGTACACCCTGGGTTTGGACAGTGGTGAGGTGGTACTGACGCCGCTGGGGGAGCGCAGCTGTCAGGTGCGCGAAATCTCGGCACAGCCATGGCTGAACGATGGACGTTTGGCCACATTATATGAAATTGCTGCGCGCGAAGGGGATGTTGAGAGTGAGAATCTTTCAGCGCAACGAGGAAGAGATCGACTGCTCATCGGAATGGACCCTGAATTTGTGCTGGTTCGTATGCCCGAGGGACGGGTCGTTCCGGCCTCAAGATATTTGGGTCGTCTTGGCATAGCCGGCTGCGATGCTGTTACTCGTCGAGGACGAACACTGTATCCAGTCGCTGAGCTTCGCCCTGCGCCGAGTGGAGATCCGGCCCATCTGCTGAAGCACCTGCGTCAAGCTTTTGCAACAGCAGCCCGGCGCATTGCCGACCACACACTCATCTGGCAGGCAGGGGGGATGCCACAACCGGGTTTTCCGCTGGGCGGACATCTGCATTTCAGCGGGGTTTCGCTAAACGGTGCCTTGCTTCGGGCACTAGATAACTATTTGGCACTGCCTTTGGCGCTACTGGAAGACAAGCGTGCGACTCGGCGCAGACCGCATTATGGCAATTTAGGTGATTTTCGCCGTCAGTCGTATGGAGGCTTTGAATATCGTACACTGCCCAGTTTTCTTATCTCGCCACAGCTGGCGAAAGGTGTGATTGGAATGGCGTTTCTCATTGCCTCTCAATATCCGCGTTTGCAACGTAGGCCGCTGGGTGAGGAGGAGGCTCACAGAGCCTTTTATGAAGGAAATCAACTTGTCCTTAAAGAGTATATGGAACCTCTTATTTTGGACATGGTTTCACTGGAAATATACTCGCAATATGAAGCTTATGTAGCGCCATTGCTGGACAGCCTCCGCAAGGGGAAACAGTGGGATGAATCACGGGATTTGCGCCCGTATTGGAAGCTTACGTAAAATGAAGTGTCGACACCAGGAATGGTTTCATGTTATCGACTGTCATTTTTGATATAATGAGAGATAATTATAAGTTTAAACGGAACAAAGTGTGGGGGTTAGTAAACGGTATGTCCAAATATACACCGATGATAGAGCAATATTTATCCATAAAAGAGCAGGCCAAAGATGCATTTTTGTTTTTCCGCCTGGGAGATTTTTACGAGATGTTTTTCGATGATGCAATTCTTGCATCCAAGGAGCTGGAAATTACACTTACGGGTCGTGAGGGTGGCGCCACGGAAAAAATTCCGATGTGCGGCGTGCCTTATCATTCAGCGGAAAATTACATACAGCGCCTCATTGAGAAGGGTTATAAAGTGGCTATATGTGAGCAAATGGAGGAAGCCTCAGCTACGAAGGGGATGGTGCGACGGGATATTGTCCGCGTTGTGACCCCGGGTACGGTAATGGAAGGAAAGGTGCTGGGCGACAAATCCAACAACTACATGGTATGTGTCACAGAGACGGACGGGATGCTGGCACTTGCGGCGTGCGACTTGTCAACAGGTGAATTGTATGTGACCTCTGTGCCTGATTCGAAAGAATGGCTACTAGATGAAATTAACATTTATGAGCCTTCCGAAATGTTGGGGGATGGTCATCTGCTCGATTTTGTGACATCCCGTATGTCCCCCGTTGGACGGCGCGTTGTGTATACGTCTTGGGACAAATCCAAGGATGATCTGGTTCGGGATCAATTTGGCGAAGCCACATGGGCAAGGCTTACGGAGGAACGTAGACGGTGCGTATCGCGCCTGATTTCCTATTTGAATGAAACGCAAAAAAGATCGTTAGGCCAATTGACCCAAATCTCGGTATATGAGCCAAACCATTTTATGATTCTGGATCCATTTACCCGCAGGAATCTGGAACTGGTGGAGACGGTACGTGAACGCTCAAAGAAAGGCTCGCTGCTGTGGCTGTTGGATCGCACAGAGACTTCCATGGGAGCGCGTCTGTTGCGTCGTTGGATTGACAAGCCGCTGTTGAGCAGCAATCTTATTGAGGAGCGCTTGGAGGCGGTGGACAAGCTATACCACCAATTTATTTTCCGAGAGGATGTACGTGCTCAGCTTAAAGAGATTTACGATCTGGAGCGTCTAGTTGGGCGGATCGCCTTTGGTAGTGCTAATGCACGTGATCTGATCGCTCTCAAGCTGTCGCTGGCCCGAATTCCGTCTTTACGCGAATTGTGCGCTGAATCTCCTTCGAAGACGCTGAGACGAATTGCACAAACGCTGGATAGCTGTACAGACCTGTGTGCGTTGATTGAGGAAGCGGTGGCGGATGAACCGCCGATTTCCGTAAGGGATGGAGGTCTTATTAAGGAAGGCTACCATCAGCGTCTGGACGAACTGCGCGAGGCGAGTGTGAACGGTAAGCGTTGGATCGCTGAGCTAGAGGCCAAGGAACGTGCAGCAACCGGCATTCGGTCACTTAAGATTGGATACAACAAAGTATTCGGATATTATATCGAAGTGACCAAATCCAATTTGGCTTCATTACCAGAAGGTCGATATGAACGCAAACAGACGCTGGCGAATGCGGAACGGTATATTACACCGGAGTTGAAGGAAAAGGAATCTCTAATTCTGGAAGCCGAGGATAAAATGGTTGATCTGGAGTACACGCTTTTCTCCGAGCTTCGCAGTAAACTGAACGCTGAAATTCCACGTTTGCAAAAGCTGGCAGAGCAAGTGGCTGAAATTGACGTGTATCAGTCGCTGGCTTCGGTTAGCTCGGAACGGGGATTCGTGAAACCTGAGCTGACTACAGGATATGATTTCGTAGTGGAGCAGGGTCGCCATCCCGTGGTGGAAGCCGTAATGAAAGATGGCGGTTTTATCGCAAACAGCACGGTGTTGGAGGAAGCCGATGCGCATATTCTACTTATCACTGGGCCGAACATGGCTGGGAAAAGTACGTATATGCGTCAGGTTGCGCTTATTGCGATTATGGCTCAAATTGGCTGCTTTGTCCCTGCTGCACGTGCCAAGGTGCCAATGCTGGATCGCATTT
>NZ_WUDQ01000034.1:0-22011 GCF_009827695.1 Paenibacillus sp. OT2-17
AGTGCTGTTCTGCAAAAGCCACCAACTTGCGCACCCGCTGTTCATCCTCTGTCTTGATGAGTTCAAAGTACAGATTAGGCTTGACTGGGTATCTGCTTAATTGATCAAATAGCATGGGCCATACATCTAGTGTTAGCATTTGAGCTGCGCGAATGGCACAGTGGAGATGCGGTGAATCTGCATGCTGCAGCTCCTGCTCTACCAGCTTCACCCACTGCGGATCGTCCATCATCTGCTGGCACAGCGACGCGTAACGTCTACGCAATTCCGGTGTCCATTCATGCTCATAACGAGTCTCCCATGAATCGTCCTCTTCATCCAGAAAGTCTGCAATATCCATGATGATCGTAAAATGCTGCACCGTCGTGCACATGGCCTTGGCATGACGAAGGTAGTTACCTATAACCATAGCGGCATGCTCATAATCGTCTATACTTTCCGCAGGTCCGCCTGCTGCCAGCAAAGCCGACAGAATTTCGCCTGCTCCGTCAAACAACTCCTGATCAATCTGCGGAACGGCGATGGCTGTATGCAGCTCGCCTTTATGAGCGCACTCATAAGCAAGATATTCATACATGACATTATTGCGGAATCCTTCCCGCAGTAGCCAATCACGTATTTCCTGACGCGTAGGTTCCAGCCGTTCCACTACGTGAATACGTCCCCAGCCATGTACCTGGCGGGCTAACGTATACAACTGTTCGTTGGCTTGCTCCGAAATATTACAGATAGCTACAGCCGCATATAGCGTGAATTCATCATGCTTTGCCAGCGTTAAAATAAGCTCGTGATGCTGCTCTGTCTCCAGCAATCCAAGCAACGCAATGCCTATCTTCACCACATTGCGGTGTGCTCCGTGTTCAGCCAGCCAACGCGCTTCCTCATACAATCGGTCCGGCTGAATTGCTGGATGCTGGCGCACCGCATCCAGCAACGGATCAATCAGACTGAGCGCATTTTCCTCCATCAAGCGTACATACGTCTCACGTCTCGTCTTCATTCCTGGCTTACGACATTGTCTGGACAACAGCTGCACCAGATCCTTGATTTTATCGGCTACATGCTCGCCAGCACCATGATGCCCAAATGCTCCATCTAATCCTCCTGCCACCCAACGCATCGTGTGACCTGCCCAATATTCTTCATCGTCCGGTAATTGATCATCAGTAAGCCTGCCCTGAGTATCCATTCCCTGCATAATCGTTTCATAAATCGAAAGCTTGCCTACCCATGGATATAACACTTCATTTTTGCGTCGTCCAAACATGTTGCATCACCCTTCTGTTATGTATTGCTTCTTATTTCATCGTGCTATCTTATATTTCTATGATGCTTTATTTTGGAAGTCGTGAACATGGTGAAAGTATTACAAAGAAGAATAATTTCCCTTTTTCCAGCATCCCTTCCCTGTTAGAATAAAGGGATAATTGCTTTCGGAGAACGGCAACAGAAACGGGGAATGCATCATGGCGAGAGAGAGTTTTGATAAAGAAATTCAATTCCTGCGCATGCTCACACTGACCAGCGGCGCTTATAATCGGCAGCAATTTGCAGACAGACTGGGCATTTCAGTGCATACCTTTGATAAAACAATCCGGCGTCTCAAGGAAATCGTCCAATCCGTACAACAGCAGTTGCCTGAGGACCAGGGACATGATTTTAATGAAATGCTGCGCTTTAATTATTATGAATCCGCTGATCCATTACTACTATTCTTGTTTCGGGCCAAATCGCTCAAGGAATCAGAAAGCGTCCGCTTATCTCTTCTGCTGACAGCGCTACAGTCACAGCCTCTGACCACTATGGAATTGCTGGATGCTTGCTGCAACGGGCTGCCTTCCGACAGTTCGCTGCCGGATGAGAAAACGATTCGTTCCGATCTGAAATATCTGGTCGAAGTCGGCGTGGTTCGCAAGGAACCCGGCGGCAGACCTTATCGCTATGCTGTCCGCAACGATCTGGTGACAGGACTGACGGACGAGGAATTACTGGACTTATATGATTTTGTAGACATTATGGCCAACACCCAGCTTCCCTCTGTGCAGGGATATCTGTTGCGAGATCATCTTAAAAAGGCCATGCGCCGTCAAGCCGGAGATCGGGATATAATCGAACCTTTTTTATATAAATACCACTATTATTCACGCATTCTGGACGAAGCGCATATTCATCCGCTTCTACACGCGATTCGGCAACGTCGCTGTGTAGCTTTTTTATATTTTTCGACGTCCAAACGAAGCATGTACGGGTCACAGAACACAAACCCGCTGTTTGAAAAAGAGACGGAGGGCCGTGAACATACCATTCTGCCCCTGCAAGTCATCTATGATCATCAATATGGACGTTGGTATGTTCTGGGTCATGTAGGCGGTAAAGGAATCATGAAGTTTCGTATGGAAGGCATGACTCAATTGGTGGAGGGCAAGCCTGTACCAGAGCAGTTTCATGCCGACCTGCTAGCGGTGTTGGAAGAAAAAATGCGGTACAGCTGGCTTGTTGATACCGGTCGTCCTGTGAAGGTACGGGTACGTTTTTTTAATCCTGAGGGCGCGAAGCGCAACTTTATTCGGGAACGTGTACTGTCACAGGGACAATGGGGTACGATCGCGGAGGAAGAAAGTGAATCCTTTATCTATGAAATCACAGTGAATGGGATCACCGAGATTAAACCGTGGATTCGCAGCTTCGGATCAAGCTGTGAGGTATTGGAGCCTCAGCGGCTGCGCAAGGAATTCAGACAGGAATGGAAGGAGCTGCAAGCCTATTATGAGCCTGTTCGAGAAAATATTTAACTACCAGATCGTCTCTCGGCTGGATGAATCGGGCGCTTTTGCTACCACATCGCAGGAAAGAGTCTGGCTCCAATCTATGCTGACAGACTCGGCAGCAATAGAGGCTTTCACCCCGTCTACGCTTGATAAGCTTCGGCAGATGCTCGCAGACGACGAGCCTCTGGAGGCCGATGGAAGTTTGCGGGAAAAAGCAGGTATCCCTGCTGTCTCCGTATATCATCCGCTTCTACTCACATTGCGTCCGATCCTACGCTCCCGTTCAGGCATCTGCCTGAGCTACAGGTTGCGCAACGGGCGTATGCATGAACGGATATCCGGTTTTCCATATAAGCTGGAGTTCTCCATGGTCAAAAAAGATTGGAGCCTGCTGTGGTATAACCGCAGACACCGCGCGCTCATGTCTACCAAGCTGTCTAATATCGTGAACGTCACGGAAGATGAGCTTCTGCCTGAAGAGGCCGAAAAATTCACCCAACGTATACTCGGTATACTGGAGTCGCGAAAAGAACAGGGCATCATCGAAATTATCCCTGTATACAACGGGGAAATGTCTCGTATTTTATATGCTTTTTCCTGCTTTGAAAAAGAGGTCGAATATGTTCAGCAAGCAGATACCTATCGTATTACGCTCACTTTCCAGGCAGACGAATGTGAATATGTACTATCTAAAATCCGTTTCCTTGGCAAACGTGTCAAGGTCGTCCAAGGCTCCCGGCTGATTTCACGAATGAAGGAAACAACGGCCAAGGCCCTTGCACGCTACGAAGAGGAATAGCTGCTGAGACAATATGAGATGCAGCCATGTAAATAGCCCCTCCCTCCGTCTTTAATGAGACGAAGGGAGGGGCTATTAAACTACGGTTCGTATAAACGAAGTCATACACTTACATCCACATACGCCTGTTGTAACAAGCTGGTCCGCTATACGAGTTATGGCAAGGCTTGTCCGCGCGCACTGACGTACAATTCGTACCATTCCTCACGGGTCATCAGCTCGCTCTGGCGTTCCGCATCCTGACATGCCTTAATTCGTTCAGAATTGGCGCTGCCAATGACAGGCTGAATCCGTGCCGGATGTTTCATAAGCCAGCCAAGGACGATCGCTTCACGTGTCGTTTCCTTTTCAGAAGCCAGCTTCTGCACCAGCTCTGCCGTCTTAACGACATGCTCAGGCTCCCCTTTCAAAGAACCTCCGCTAAAACGTCCCTGCGCCAGCGGTCCCCAGGCTTGGAGCTGAATATCCTCGGTTTGGCAATATTCCAGCAAACCTTCGCCAAAATGTACATTCGTTCCCGCCTGCTGGTTCACATGTACTGTCTGATCTACAAAATGCAGATGCGCCAGGCTCATTTCCAGCTGATTAGCGATCAGCGGCTCCGTTAGGCTCCGCTCCAGAAAACGAATTTGGCTTACATTCATATTGGAAACGCCAAAATGCCGTACTTTGCCAGACGTCTTAAGCTCGCTGAACGCCTTCGCTACTTCTTCCGGCTCTACCAGCGGATCAGGGCGATGCAGCAGCAGGATGTCCAAATATTCCGTACCCAGACGCTTCAGAATACCATCCACGGACTCCATAATATGTGCATATGAGAAATCAAAACGGCCGGGGAGCGTACCATCCGGCAGAAAAATGCCACATTTGGACTGAATAACGATTTGTTCACGCAAGCCCGGCTGTCCCTTTAAAACCTGACCGAAAATTTCTTCCGCTTTCCCCATACGATAGATATCCGCATGATCGAACATCGTAATCCCAATGGATTGTGCAGCTTCTACAGCTCTTTCCGCTTCAACGACATGTTCCTGCGTAAACGGTGCATGGCTCCATTCTCCACCAAAAGGCATACAACCGAGCGCCAGCCGACTATCGGAGATTCCACGTTTCTGTAAAGGCATAATCTTCATGCTGCTCCTCCTTCAACCCTCAAAATATTCCCTGCTTCATCCACATATGAATAGTTCGTGGAACCGCTATCACATACCTATTTTACCACTTACTTACGGTCGTGTATTACTTTGGCCCCAATCCACATCTTTTTATCCGAATATCCCCATGCTCAGATAACGCTCTCCGGTATCCGGGGCAATGCAAAGTACCCGTTTGCCTGCTCCCAAACGCCGAGCTTCCTGAATCGCCGTCCATATCGTAGCTCCGCTAGAGGGGCCAACCAGAATCCCTTCCTGGGCAGCAATCGCCCGTGTCATTGCAATCGCATCCTCATCGGAAACCTGCACGATTTCGTCATACACTTCCGTATTCAGCACGGTGGGAACAAAGCCTGGACTGGTGCCAACCAGCTTATGTGGACCGGGTTTTCCTCCAGATAGCACTGGCGAGCCCTTAGGCTCAACTACAACAATCCGCAGATCCGGCAAATGCTGACGCAGCACTTCACCTGTTCCCGTAATGGTACCGCCCGTTCCCGAAGAAGCGACGAACACATCCAGCTTCCCTTCTGTCTGTTCCAAAATCTCAAGTGCCGTCGTCGTACGGTGGATATCCGGATTTGCCTCATTTTCAAATTGATGCGGGATAAAACTCCCTTCAATTTCAGCCCCCAGTTCGAGTGCCTTGCGAATCGCTCCTGGCATCCGTTCTTCCGCTGGTGTCAGTACGACCTCAGCCCCGTAGGCTTTCAAAATATTGATCCGTTCCTTCGTCATATTCGAAGGCATCACCAAAATTGCACGGTAACCTCGGGCTGCCGCATTCATCGCAAGACCAATTCCCGTGTTGCCACTCGTCGGCTCAATAATGGTGCCTCCCGGCTTTAGATGTCCTGCCTTTTCCGCCTCGGCAATCAGGTTGCCCGCCGCTCGATCTTTAACACTGCCGCTTGGATTAAAATACTCCAGCTTCACATACACTTCCGCATCCTGCGGCCTTGTGAGCCGTTGGAGTCTTACACAAGGTGTATCTCCTATTAAATCTGTAATACTATGTACCACTTTAGGTGCCATCGTTGTATCCTCCTTAGATTGTTTCTTACAGCGTTATTTACGATCTTCATATCATACTACCAAAATAACATACTTGGCTCCTTCCTACCTGTCGCTTTTGTAAATTACATAAAACTCATCAACTTAGTATGTGAAATTCTTGCAAAATGGGTCGCCAGATATCGCCTGTAATGATATACTCGCATTACTATTTTTTCAGGAGGATACAAGACACTTATGAGTACTCAAGAAAATATGACAGCAAATCGCTTCCCCCCCTCCTTGCTATGGTTGACCCTTGGTGCCTTCGCCATTGGCATGACCGAATTCGTCATTATGGGACTTCTACCCAATGTAGCCCATGATCTTCATGTTACAATTCCTCAAGCCGGGCAGTTAATCACCAGTTACGCGCTTGGTGTGGCCATTGGCGCACCTGTGCTTACTGTATTAACCCATAAGGTACCGCAGAAAAAGCTGCTATGTCTGCTAATGATCATATTCATTTTAGGCAATCTTTTTTCCGTCATTGCTCCCAATTACGAACTTCTGATTGCGGCCCGTATGGCTACTGCATTATCGCACGGAACCTTTTTGGGAGCCGGTTCCCTGATCGCTGCCCGACTGGTTCGTCCTGACAAACGCGCGGGTGCTATTTCTATGGTGCTGACCGGTTTGACCGTGGCGAACATTATTGGCGTGCCTTTTGGTACCTTTATCGGACAACAGCTCGGCTGGCGTGCTTCCTTTGGAGCCATTGTGGTCATCGGCTTGATTTCTCTCTTTGGTATCATTCGCTACATTCCGGTGATTCATCAGGACAAGCCTTCCAGTCTCAAACAAGAAGTCAAAAGCCTGTTTAATCCAAAAGTGCTACTGATGCTGCTCACAGGTGCAGTCGGTTGTGGTAGCCTGTTCACTGTCTTTACGTACATTACGCCTTTGCTTACGGATATTAGTGGCTTTGCCGAGCATAGCATTACCTGGATTCTCGTCCTGTTTGGCCTAGGGGTAACGATCGGCAACATCGTTGGCGGCAAGCTCGCAGATTGGAAACTACTTCCATCCCTGATCGCAAACTATGCTGTGCTGGCTATTATTTTGGCCATTCTGACATTTACGCTTCAAAGCAAGGTATTGGCCGTCATCACGGTCTTTATCTGGGGCATTGCTGCGTTCGGCATCATGCCGGGTATTCAGGTTCGCATCATGAATCTGGCATATGAGGCTCCTTTACTTGCCTCTACCTCCAGCCATTCCGCATTAAATCTGGGCAACGCAGGCGGTGCTTTTATCGGGGGAGTTGTTATTAATCAAATGGGGCTAGCCGCTATTCCATGGGTTGCATCGCTAATCACTGTCGGCGGTCTGCTACTCATGATAGTTAGCTACATTGAGGATCGCAAGACGGCTCATACTGAAGCGATAGCCGAGATACAGTCATAGAATCATTTAGTAGGTTGGAAGTAAACTAATGGTTCATTTTTCATAGATTGAGAGATATTGTCCACTCTCTTCTTCTACATTCCTCATAGTATGACATTGCAATACCAATTTATGAGGAAAGAAGTGTGTATGATGAGCCTTTATTTTACTAACAGCACGAGTAACACGATCTATGCTGCCTATGCTTATCCTGATTCCGACTGTCATCCCATGAATTATTCTAAAAAGGGCTGGTATCGGATAAAGCCTGGTGATACGAGGAAAGTATGGAACGGGTCCGTAGGAGGAACCACATTCTATTATTATGCTGAAGATTACTCCGGAAATACGTGGTCAGGTACGTACTACACATGGCTCCCGAGAAGTACCGACCATGATTTTCATCGGTGTTGGAACGATAGCAGCAAATCATCCAGACAAGTGGGGATGCGCAGACTTCCCATTGATTCATCTGTAGATGATTACACTGTCGATTTCAGCAGAACCAACCAAAGCTTACTGTCAACAAAGAAAACTCGTAGAGCGTTACCTTCCAAATCGGCGGACTCTGGCATTCGCAGAATTCCGAGAAGACCGGTTCGCTTTAAAAAAGGAACCCCAGTTCCAGTAAAGTCCAAACGATAAGTCAAAGACCGTAACCCGCATGATGGACATTTTGAAATAAAGTGACCCCCTTGCGGGTTATTTCTGTTTTCATCTGGACGCGCAAATGCGTGTTACAACCACAGTATTTTGCCTTGCCGCTCAGCTTAACCAATGATCAAAAAAGTCCCGATAGCCCTGCTTCATCACCTGACTTGAAAACTGTTCCATAGCGTATGCCTGATTTTCTGTAGAAACCCGGCGTGGTGAGGCGGCAGCCATATTGACCAGCTCGAACCAGTTTTTCTCATTCCCTGAAAAAGAATGCGTAGAGCTGATATGTCCATAGCAAGGATGCTCGGGCTTCACGACGATTTTACCCATAGCCAGCGCTTCGGTCAGTGGCATCGCGAACGTATCGAATTTGGAGCAGCTCCAATATACCTTCGCCGTGTTCATCAGTGCAAACACCTCATCTTGCGTCAACGCAAATTGAAGTTTAACATTGTCCGGGATATCGTATTTCTTCATACTTTCCTTGTAGCGTTCACCGCCAAATACCATATAGACATCCTTGTCAGGGTTATGCCTCGCATACTCCAGCACCAGATCAGGACGGCGGTTCTCCTCATCTCTACCAATCCACATCACCCGGTTCTCTACCACTTGCGAGGGATCAAAATGCTTTTCCACCAGCCGCTCATTAAATCCGATCGGGATGACCGTCACATCAGTTACGCCAAACTTCGAAGCCATCTCCTGCTTGAGAAAGGCAGTCTGTACGATAGCCTTGTCCACGATCTGATAAAAAGGCTTCATCATCTCATAGCCTGTAAGTGCCGGATCAGGAAAACTATGCGGAAAAAGCACGCTGTTTTTAAAAAACATGTTCAAATAGGTAAAGCCGGATACCGTATAAATAACGTGCTCAATCTGCTGCTCATGGAGTTGGTCCAGAACGACGTCATAGTTGACCAAGTCGCCCTTTTCGTGCTCATAACCAGGAAGCCAGTCATGGCTGCTCACATGGCGCTCTGGTGATACAAATACGATGTCCACCCCCAATTCCAACCCGATCTGCTTCAGACGTTCTGCAAAAATACGAGGACCCTGTGCTTCTGCAAATTGTATTTTTCTCATGACCAAACCGACTTTTTTCATGGATTTATTTCCCACCTTCTTTTACTAACTAAATACAGTCTATGTCTTAAGCTACTATCTACATGGTTGGGCTTGTCCCCAATCCATCATCGCTGCACATTGGTTCAAACAGGCTAACGTTTCATCCAACTGGGACTCTAATTGCTCTTTTGACCATTTATCGCCGTTTCTATGCAGGTTCGTTCCAATCCTTTGCAAATCACTTGTGATTAACAACAGCATCCAGAGCGAAAATACCACCGCAAACATGCCATATTCCAGTATAAATGCCGTTCGATCCACTCTTATCCCCAACAGCTCCAGCTGCCCCACGTATGTGTCCAGTATACGAATACGCAATTCGGACGTCATCCGTCGGGGAAACAACGGATGGGACATGTCGATCAGGTGATATACATCCCACAGCGGTGTGTTCAGATGAGCATGCTCCCAATCCAGTACCATAAGCCGTTCCCCGCTCAGCGCATAGTTCCCCGGATGAAGATCACCATGAGACAGTACTAGCTGCTGTGAAAAAGATAAATGCTCCAGCTGTACATACATACGCAGCATCTGTTGCTTAGATAATCCCAGTGAGCTGCAAAGATTTAACACATCCGGCTTGCGCGTGTATAGCTCGGAAACCATCTCCTGAATGAGTGGCTTCGGTCCCCGCAGCGGCATTCCAGCAAAACGATCCGTCGGCAAAGCATGCCACCATGCAACAAGTCCAATAGCCCGTAACAGGGTTTCGTCTGCGTGTAGATGATGTAACGGACCAAGGTCCTCAAAAACCATCCATTCTCCTCCGCCATCCGCACCTGCATCAGACCAGGCTAGCAATCGGGGATAGATCGGTGATAACGCAGGAAGCACATGCGCATACACCCATCTCTCCCGCCCCTCCTGATCATCGTTGGTTAGCGGTTTGAATATATAACTTTCAGAGGAAGACACGTAAAAACGTTCCACATGCCGACCATTCGTACCTGTATATAAAATTTCACGATTCCGCACCAGCGTATCATTCAAGGTGCCGTCAACATTCACATATTGATGAAAAGGATTCATAGCCACCCAACTTTTTTGTATAAAATGTAATAGCACGATCATATCACAGTCCTCGTTCCGAACGAAGTCCAGATCATCTTGGGGTAACTCGCCGTACCAAAAAAGGGGCTTGTCCAATCAGATCCACACGACCTGTTGGACAGCCCCTTATCACATCCGTACTCCTATCCTTACTCTATTCTATACCGATTAATATTGAGTATTGCCGGACTCGCTCGTATTACCAGATTTAAAACCTTTGAACAATTGTTTCACATTGTGATAACGAGTATTCGTAATTTTAGCTTTGCTGTTAGGACCGTCCGATCTCAGGATCGAATCCTTCACGTTGGAAATATCCGAGTTATCCAAAGTCATATTCACTCTAAAAGTAGAGTCGCCCAGCTGGCGAACCAGTTTTCCGATATCATCGGCTCTAAAGTTTTTAATGTTAATTGTGCCTTCGGCATTAATTTGGAATACTTTATCGTACGCATGGAACGCTCCACCGCCCGTAATGTTTACCGTGCCTGGTTCTTTAAGCGTCAGTGCATCCTCACCTACATCCTCCCATGTTACGTTGGAAATTGTGCCGTTGCCATATACATGCACACCATCCGCAGCAGGTGCAGCGATGATCACATTTTTCAGTGTTGCATTATTTTCAAGCTTGAAAATAGGCTTTTGAGCCTCTTTCTGGCTTCCGTCTCCCAAGGTATCGGGATCAGCCACTACAGTCTTGCCTTTACCATCGTATACTTCTCCGGCTTTAACAAGTATGGTCTTATGAACGACTTCTGGAGCTGCATGAGCAGAATAATTGCCGACAAATAAAGCAACCAACATTCCTGATAAAGCGATACTGATTCCCTTTTTCAATACTTTAGCTGTGTTTGTTTTCATTTCAATTCATCCCTCTCGTAGATAATTTTTTATTGTTCCAATTCTTCGTTGACTAGAACGCGTAGACCGTATCACCACCTTCGCACAATGAACCCATTAACCGATACATGTCTATAAAGCATTATTTAACTATTTGCATATGTATACTTGGTTTTTGGTTCAAAGCAATCTTGTCTTATAAATAATACAAAGCACAAATTGTAAAGAGAGCGATTACATTTACAATTTGCATAACTCTATTATAATCATACTTCCAGTAATTTCAATATATTTTCCGCCAAAATATGTCCTTTTTTTCAATTAAGTACACAATATTGCCTCTTTTATACTTGTACAAGTTTATTTTTTGACAATTTACGCATCAAATTACTGAGTATCTAGTCTCTAATGCGTGCTCTATGTCACTACAATGGTAATCAGAACCTTATTTCGTTCTATACCTCATTTTTGATGTGATCTATACTATTGAATGACACGTTTGATGAACGTATAATGTATTTAGTGCTTTGAAGCGTTACATCTCAACATTACTGGTGAGAAAAGAGTGGTTATCGTGCAAAACAATAGTGAGATTCCATTAAAAGAACAAAATATTGTGCTCATCGGCTTTATGGGTGTAGGCAAAACAACGATCGGTTCCCATCTAGCGCGCAAGCTGTATCGCGATTTCGTGGATATTGACCAGGAGATTGAACGAGAATACAACATGCCAACAACAGAGATTTTCAAAACTTATGGAGAGAAGCGTTTCCGTGAGATTGAAAAAGAGCATATTTTGAAGCTATGCAGCAACACACGCCTCAAAATCATTTCCGTTGGCGGTGGTGCATTTTTACAGGAAGAGGTGAAGCAAGCTTGTTTGGCTTCATCGATTGTTTTCTTCTTGGATTTAAATTGGGATTCCTGGAAAGATCGGCTCAAGATGCTGATTGACACCCGTCCCAATCTACAAAACAAGACTTTAGGGGAAATTGAGGATCTCTTCCGTTCCAGACAGGACATTTACGCGGTGAATCACTCCAAGATCGATACGGATCAGTTGGATGCGGAAGAAGTCGCAGACTATATTATTCAAACGCTGAATCTAGGTTGGGAGTTGTATGAACCTACTCGGGGATTGAATTAAGAGTTACACAAAAAGGAGGGCTCGCATGCTTACCGCATGGGGGCCTTCCTTTTTGGTTCACTGCGGATATATTACTGACTAGCGAGTAATGCCTATCCATCTTTTAAGAATGGTTATGCAGCACCGTCAATATCTCTCTCAGTTCAGTGACAGGAATCTGCCCCGGTGCGGAAGCTTTCTTAGCAGCACCAAAGGTCAGAGCCGAACCAAACAGTTCTCCGGTCAGGCGGCTCACGACACCTTTCCCCGCCATCGACATCGTAATAATCGGCCGATCTGCATGCTCTTCTGCCATGGTACGCGTGGCATCCAGCAAAGTGAGCACATCGGCTGTATTGGTTGGCATCACTGCTATCTTGGGCAGATCGCCTCCCAATTCCTGCGCCTTACGTAACCGGGACACAATCTCCTCCTTCGACGGCGTCTTATGAAAATCATGATTAGATATAATCACATATACGTTATGCTTATGTGCTGCTTCTACCAGCGTCTTCACATCAGCTTCCTCATTAAAAAGCTCTACATCAATAAGTTCGACTTGCCCCGTTTCGGCTACTGTACGGTTCAATTCCACATAACTCGCTGCACTGATTTCCTTTTCTCCGCCTTCCCGAGCGCTACGGAACGTAAATACGAGCGGAACATTTGCTAAAATAGACCGAATTTCATGTAAGGCAACTTTAACCTTTTCCAGATCCTCCACATGCTCGAAAAAATCGACTCTCCACTCCACGATATCCAGGTCGAGCGTACGTAAATAAGTGGCCTCTTCCTTCAACTGCTCCAACGTTTCTCCCACCATGGGCACACAAATTTTTGGCGCTCCTTCACCGATCAGAACATCTTTCACCTTTACGATTTTAGCCATCTCTATCTCACTCCCAAATTACAGTTTCAAGTCGAACATGTACAATAATTCATAGTATAACGCATTCTGAATAAGCATGCAGATGATTAGGTCCAGTCGTCATTTATTTGGTATCAAGTACGATTTTAGGGGACAATTTGCGACTTGCTGGAAAAACTAAACTGTACCGAAAATTAACAAACACCGCCAGTACGATCCCTAGCACATTCACAATAATAGCTAGCATAAAAACACTCGATATCTGAGAATGTTTCAAAAGAAAGCCTGTAAACACGGGAATGACCGTGTATGACAGCGAGGTTGCTGTATACACAAACCCGGTAATCTGTCCTTTTCGTTGACTAAAAAATTCACTCATTACGGTTAATGTCAGCTGAAGTACACCTGATATTGAAAACCCAATGACGCTCGCACAAATAATGGCCGCAGCCCCTGACTTGAATAAGAGAAGCGCTCCAAAAGCCAACAGGGAAATACATGGATAAATAAGAATAATGTGAACAGGTTTAACCCATTTTCTTAACACAATTACCAATACAAACACGGAAATCAGTGAACCGACATTGTAATAAACTAATAATCTGAGAGACTCTGATTGGGTCATACCGATAAACTGTTGTCCAAAAGTAGGCAGCCATAACTGCACAATATAAAGCAAAGTCGGTCCGGTAAATCCGAGCAAGATAAGGCATACCCCTTCCTGCCAAAACCGCGGCTTACTCCGATCATTTGCCTCCAATTTTCCCGCTTGCTCAACGCTCGATACAGAAGTATCACCAACTGGCTCCTTGGGTGACTGAACCCGCATGTCTGGAAACTTCATTCCGAACAAGTAGATTGCATTCAAAGTAAATATGAGGGCTGGTAAAAAGAAAGAGAATCCGTAGAAAATATCGTGATTCATAAAAAAGATAATCATTAACGGTAAAAATGCCGCCCCGATGGATATAAAACCTCTTACCAACACTGTAGCCGAACCAGAGGATTGGGGAAAAGCTTCGATCAGCGCTGGATAAGTACCTGAATCAAGAAAAGAATTCGCTACGCCTGCCAGCACAGCCAGTACGATCGCCATCTCAAAGCTGGGACTTAGCGGTATACCGACCAAGAATACAGCCATTAGTAGCCCTGCTACCACAATAAACGGCTTACGACCATAACGGTCGGAGAGCACCCCGGATATGTACAGGGTAAACAGCCTGCCAAATCCCATCGCAGAAACCAAGAGACTGATGCCCGCCTGATCTGTATGCAAATGCTCTGTTAAAAAGGACATGTGGGACGCCAGCATAATATTAAACATGCCGAACAAAAGATAGTTTACATAAAGGCCTGTCGCCACTGGAAAAGAAGAACGTTTCATCATGAATTCACCTGCTTTTGTAAGTAAGTCTTGTAGTATTAAAAATGTGAATCATTTCACATTACCTGTGTCGATGATGAAGTATAGAACACATTTTAAGATTTATCAAGTTTAAATATTGCGTAACCCCGCCCTAGACGCGCTGATGCGTTTTCAGATAAAACTCCTTGCCGTAGCTTAGTGCAAAGTTCCGAAAGTCCACTACTGCCGGGGATAAATATCTATTTTTGATGCTGGCCAGGTAGATAAAACGCTCGTATTCTGGATTTACAATAGGCAATGTTTTGACGTTAAAATAATCTAACGATGAAATTCGAGGCATAACCCCAATTCCGTAATTGACAGACACCAGCCCTGCCATTGCTGTATCCTCTTCAATCTCGCAAATAATCTGTGGCGTAACGCCCGCTTTGACAAACAAATTCTCAATAATGGGCCGAACCCCACTCTTTTTGTTAAAGAAGATCACCGGATAATCCGCTGTATCCTTGAGATCAATTTGGTCTAGAGTCGCCAGTGGATGATCAGGCGAAACAATGACAACCAGTTCCTGCTGAGCCAACGGAATAAACTCCACATCCGGTTCATTTTCCATGTAAGAGCAGAACGCCACATCATAATGTTCCTGCTTCAGCCCCTGGATAATATCGTTCGTATTCCCTTGGTGAAACGAAAAGGAGATATCTTTACGGGCATCCAGAGCTGAAAAGGCTTGAATGATCGCTGGAATGAAGTGTGAGCCTAACGTGTAAATGAACGCCAAATCTATATTTCCATGGCTTGGACTCACTAGCTCCCGTAAATTGTGTTCTCCCTTTTCTAATTCATCCATCGCGTGCTCCACATACTTCAGGAAAAATCGTCCGTATTTGTTTAACCGAATATTTCTCCCCTGCTTCTCAAACAGATGAACTCCCAAATCTTTTTCTAATTCTGAAATCGCATGACTTAAACTGGGCTGAGTAATACATAGTCGCATAGCTGCCTGGGTAAAATGCTCCATCTCTGCAAGTACACGAAAATATTGTAAGTGCTTCAGGTTCATAATGATGTACTCTCCTTCTTTAATTCATATTTTAAATTATAGACCCAAACTATGAAAAACGATAAAAATATGCATTGGATTTATAATAACACTCCTTATATAATAATGACATAGAAAGAATGTGAATAATTTCACTTATCTGTAGGCGTAATGTAATACAGCTGACGATGCCTACCTAGGCCATTGATCTAAAATTTAAGTTGGGAGTTACACTTATGAAAAATCCTTATATCAGAATGGCAGCAGGGCTTTACATCAACTATTTTCTTCTGGGTATGATCAATGTTATTCTATCGTCGAATATGAGCTTCCTGACCGTTCAATTGAACACGGATAAAGCAGCCATCGGCTATCTGGTGTCCGCGATTGGGATCGGTAAGCTGCTCGCTCTCGGGGTAGCCGGAAAAATGTCAGACAAATACGGAAGAAAACCACTCATTGTTATTGCATCTTTTGCTTATTTAATCTTCCTGATCGGCATTCCGCTTGCGCCTAACTATACGTTGGCATTCGTGTTTGCTATTATCGCAGGGCTTTGCAACTCTATGATGGATTCAGGAACGTATCCTGCATTAATTGAAGGCTTTGGAAAAAAAGCCGGGTCTGCAACGGTACTGGTCAAAGCATCCATCTCGATCGGTGCTATTGTGATTCCGTTCATGATTGCATTCTTTATTAATCACGATATGTTCTATGGATATTCCTTCTTTATTCCAGCAGGGATTTATCTGCTGAACGGTATCTTCTTGTCGATGACAGCTTTCCCCAACCACAACGCAGAGGAACAAAAGGCTCCAACCGAGGCTGCCCAATCCACAGATACTTTCCGCAGCGAGCCTAAGTTTTGGCAAGAAGGTTTATCTCTAATTATTATCGGTTTTACTTCTACTGTATTGTTCATGATCGTGCAGCTATGGCTTCCTACCTTTGGACAAGAGGCCCTGGGCATGGACAAAGCCAGTGCCATTAAACTGCTGAGCTACTATAGTATAGGTTCATTGGTTTCCGTTATTCTGTTAGCTGTGGTACTTGGTAAATTCATTAAACCGATTACTGTCATGATTGTATATCCGCTTATTGCCCTGCTTTCTTTGCTGGCTTTAATTACATGGCACAATCCTGTCGCTACTTTGATCAGTTCATTCTTGATCGGCTTGTCTACCGCAGGCATATTCCAAATTGCCCTCACGGTTATGACGGAATTTTTCCGCAAGAACAAAGGCACTACGACTTCTCTCGTGAACATAGCAGCCAGTCTTTCGTTCATTCTGATGCCTTTGGCTACCGGGGGCATGTCCAAAAATTTGGGAATTACCTCGGTATTCATTCTGGATATTGCGATTGCTGTAGTCAGTATTTTGCTGGCCGTGTTTGTTGCTTATCGATATAAAAAAGTATTTCATTAAACTACACAGATTACTTGGAGGCTTATATCATGAAAAATGCTGGACGTATTGACGGAAGAACACAACTAATCGGACTGCTTGCTACACCAATCGGACACTCTTTGTCCCCGGCTATGCATAATCTTGCGTTTGAAAAGCTGGGTCTAAATAACGTGTATATGGCCTTTGAAGTAGGAAATGAACAACTTGAAGAAGTGGTACGGGGGATGCGCGCTCTGAACATACGCGGTTATAACGTGTCTATGCCTAATAAAACAGCTATTCTACAGTATCTTGACGAGCTGGACGACAGCGCTAAATTTACAGGTGCCGTCAACACCGTCGTGAACACAGATGGTAAACTGAAAGGCTACAGTACAGATGGATCTGGTTATGTTCGTAACTTGCGTGAACACGGCATTGACCTGAAAGGCAAGAAAATGACACTTGTGGGCTCTGGCGGCGCAGCTACACCGATTGCTATTGAAGCGGCTCAAGCAGGTCTGGCTGAAATTTCAATCTTTGCCCGTAACGATCAGTTCTTTGCTCGTGCAGAAGAGAATGTCCGTATTATTAATGAAGATATGGAACACACCCAAGTTAAGGCAAATATCTATCCATTGGAAAATCAAGAACAGCTACGTGAAGAGATCCGCACAAGTCATATTCTCGCTAACGGTACAGGGGTTGGTATGAAACCGTTAGAAGGCAAAAGTGTGATTGAAGATGTGTCCATGCTTCGTTCCGATCTGATCGTAACCGATGTAGTGTACAGCCCAGCTAAATCCAAGCTGATGGAACAAGCCGAATCCGTAGGTGCAACTGCCATTAACGGTCTGGGCATGATGCTGTGGCAGGGTGCATTGGCGTTCGAACTGTGGACAGGCCAAGAAATGCCAGTCGCTTATATTAAAGAACAGCTTTTTGCTGACAAGCTGTAAACATAGAGCTACTAACAAACGCATCAAGCAATGAATTCCTTCTATTATATACTCATTTATGTACTCAAAAGACTATGCTCGGCGAATGAACACTTCTGCCAGGCATAGTCTTTTTATTAATCCTTATAAGGGTCAAATTCATTAGCCCCAGCCATGCATACCCCAATGGGCTTCAGTTCATGCATAACTTCCACGGTCTCGGAATGAGCGTCCAGTACCTCGCGCAGTTTACGGTAGACGAACGGGCTTTCATCTGTACCGGCTCCGCGCAGCTCGACACTATAGTTCCGAACGGCCTCCTTCATCTGTACGTCCGTGATTTGTCCACCACTCCGTGTGCGGGTTTTCCAATTCATTTTACCAGCTGCCTGGGTACGACTCATAATACGACCTGCCCCATGAACTGTACTATAGTAGGAATCCCGATTTTCTACCGAATCTTTTCCACGTACAATCACCGAAATATCGCCCATGCTTCCTCCAATAAAGCCCATCTGGCCAGGTGCCGAGGGAGTAGCGCCTTTACGGACCACAATGGTGTCACGCCCATCATGCTGTTCTTTCCATGCGTAATTATGGTGGTTATGCACAGTAAAGTCCGCTTCGGTCCCCATAATACCAAGCACTTGTTCTATCACATAGTCACGTCCCGCATACGCATAGCGTCCGGCAAGGCGCATCGCACGGTAGTACATATCCCCCAACTCACTGTTCATATCCAGCAGCACAGGCGGCTGATCCATATGCTCTCCCGGCGCCTTTCCGAGAAACTCTCGTCCAGCGGCCAAATTTAGAAACCCACTTGCTGTTTTGTGTCCAAAGCCCCGGCTGCCGAAATGATTGGCAATCCAGACCTGTCCTGTCGCTTCCTCGACGAATACATCAACAAAATGATTACCACTCCCTACTGTACCCAGCTGTTCTCTCGCCAAGGACTTCAGTTTGTCATGTTCTTGTTTCCCAATCGCCGCATATACTGCCCAATCCGGGTCATCGAACAGCTCATGGTCTATCTGAATTGCATTCACACGACCTACGCCAAACGAAATATGACATGCAACCTCATCCATCACGGCTGAAATACGCGGCATAATATCTGCTGCAAACAGCTTGGTTCTTACCGCCTTATTTCCGCAACCGATATCATACCCGACACCTGAAGGCGAAATTTGTCCGTCATACACCATCACACCGCCAATCGGCTGACTGTAGCCTTTATGATGATCTGCCATCAGCAGCGCTTGAATTACATTACCGTTTTCGGCACATGTACGAGCTTGAGATAATGCCCCTGGATCAGGTACTCCCCATACGCGTACTCCATTGATTTCTTGATAAGCCATCGTCGTTTCATCCTCCTGTAAGTCACTCCATGTTTAAACTTGTAAAGTCGTTAATTGCATTATGTACGTTTTACCAGCTTCCGAACAGGGCGTAAGTATTACAAGTACAATAGTAGATATCCCCTAAGAAAATGAAAAAGGATATCCATGCAGCCAACCAGACTGTAGGATATCCTTTTATGATCATTTAGAAACTATTAAATCAATTATACTAATCTTTTTTGATGATTCCGAATTGATCCACAATAAAAGGTTTGGCATCATTTTTGTTTTGATCTATTTCATACGTTACGGCTGTAAGTTTATTTCCGTCTACAGTAATGCCAACAAAATTCTGTACCTGTCCACGTGTTGGTCTACGATTGTCACTCGGATCTGGGCCATATACTGCCGCATGATTCTCTTCAGCTAGTTCAAAGAGATTATAGTACTTATCTCCAAGTTTTTCACTTGGGTTTTTGTAGTAGACTTTGGGGCCAGCGGTTGCTGGGATGACATAGATACTTCCATCTGGATTCACACTATATTCAATCGTCTTATCATTTAATGTATCTTTTAATTTTGTTGGCGTTGTTGCTTTACCCTCTTGGTTGATTGGTTTCGTACGAGCGTAAATATGATCGTGCCCTTGCACGACAAAGTCGATATCAAGTTCGGCCATTAGTGGAGCGATTTGGTTACGAACTCCATTCTTATCCATGATGTCAGAATCTGTTGCATGATTAGAGGTAGTGTAAGGACCTTTATGAATGTTAACAATGATCCACTTTGCACCTGCCCTTTTTGCTGCTGCCGCATCTTTCTTTAACCATTCGACTTGAGCTTCAGAAAAATTGGCATATTTCTCTGAGTCCTCATTGGAGTTCAGTACGATAAAGTGAGCATTGCTGTAATCATAAGAGTAGTACGCTCCTGTTTTAGTAGCGGAACCAGAAGGTTCGTTAATATTAAAGTGATCATAAAAAGCGTAGTTCTCATCCTCGTGATTACCCGCTGAAGGAACAATGGTTGTATTCAAAAGGCTTTTTTGTGAATGCCCCAGCAGCCAGTTCCACTGCTCTTCTTTGGTACCCGTATCTACGATATCTCCGTTGTGGACTACAAACTGAGCATTTTCTACGGTTTGAAGTGCTTTTTCGAGCGTCTGTGAAGACAATATGGCTTCATCTTCGCTTTTTGCTTGTGTATCAGCTAGATCGATGAAGGTAAATTCACCGCTCTTAGGAGCCGTTTGAAACGTACCTGTTTCGCTCCATATCCCGCGCGCTGCATCACCCACACGATAATAATAAGCTGTGTCCGCTTGAAGACCTGTAGCTACAGCTTTATGGACAAGCTCTTCTGCAGAATTGGTCGATGGAGAGGAAGTGCCTTCAAATGTAAGAGCACTCGTATAATCAGCTTCAGAAGCCGTTTTCTTGATTACTTGAACAGTGCTGTTCGTGAAAAGTTTTGAAGTATACCAAGTAAATCCTTTGGAGACTTTTGTGTCTCCATAAAATGTAGCTGTAACTTTACTAATCCCTTGATCTGTGTTCCCTGGTGACTCAGCATGGACAGGTAAGGCTGACATGCCAGTAATCAAACCTAGTGCAAGAGCAACAGACATAGATGTTGCTGACCACTTTTGAAACTTCTTAAACATGTGTACACTCCTCTTTGCAGTTAATATGTAAAAGTTATAACTATAATCATAACAATCAAATGTTAATACGTTGTTTTTGGAAATATAGTACTTTGTAAAAATGAGGTTATGAGTGACCTAGCGATTGAGGAGCAATGATAGCAGCTTATAAGAAAATGAAAAAGGATATCCATGCAGCCAAACAGACTGTAGGATATCCTCTTCAACTATAACACTCATATTAGACGGCTCTGCTATGCCCTGTGTGGATTTGGCTTACTGTGCCGCTGAATGCGTACGCTTAAAATCTTCCTTCACCGCAACCAGCAGTGTTTCATTCACCAGTAGCTCCAAGCCTGACAAGGCTAACGCTTTGGCCCCAGTCACTAAGGCTTCCTCACCCTTCTCAGAGCCAGCCGCTTCCCTGAATTCCACCGTATGAGCGATGAGATCATCCGGACCGATCTTAATGTAAGCATGTGCAGTCGGGATAACATGACTCACATTTCCCGCATCCGTCGAACCCAGTCCGGCACGAGGGCCACGATCCAGCTGTTCTCCCAGCGCTTCCAGTTCACGACCTACTACCTCATCCAGGGTATTGTTCAGAATGAAATCACGCACTTCATTTTGAAAACGTTCGATTTTCACAGTGGCTCCTGTTGCCAAAGCAGCAGCATCTGCGATATGGCGAACTTTCGTGGAAACCTCCTCTGTGCGCTGCCAAGTACATGCCCGAATGAAAAAGCGTGCCGACGCATAGTCCGGAATGATATTGGGCGCGTCTCCTCCATGCGTAATGATGCCATGAATACGCACATCGGTCGGCAGTTGCTGACGCAAAGCATTGATACCGCTGAACAACTGCAGCACCGCATCGAGCGCATTGATTCCCTGCTCTGGTGATCCTGCGGCGTGAGCCGCTTTGCCGTAAAAATGAAAATCTAGCGGATCAACTGCCAGACTTGGTGAGGTCAGCCGGGTCACACCAGATGGATGAACCATCAGTGCAGCATCAATCCCTTCGAACAGCCCGTGCTTCACGAAGCTGCCTTTTGCACTGCCATTAGGACCGCCTTCTTCCGCTGGTGTACCGAACACATACACCTCACCTCCCGTTTCGTCGATCACCTGCGCCAAGGCGATGGCTGCTGCCGTGCTTGCGGTTCCGATAATATTGTGGCCACAAGCATGGCCCAGACTGGGCAATGCATCATATTCAGCCAAGTATCCGATTTTCGGACCTGGTCTAGCAGAAGCCTTACGGGCAACAAATCCGGTTTCGTGTCCCGCTACATTCCGAGTTACCTCAAACCCCGCTTGCTCCAAAATGCCCGTCAGTGCCTGGGAAGCCTGAAATTCTTGATTGCCGATTTCGGGATTAGCATGAATAAACCGGCTCGTTTCCGTGTAAAGCTGACGAGAATCCTCAATTTCCTCAATAATCCGCTGTCTATGTG
>NZ_WUDQ01000350.1:0-3882 GCF_009827695.1 Paenibacillus sp. OT2-17
TAGCGCGCAAGCTGTTGGGAGAGAAGATTTATTTTGTGCAGAAGCAGGACGAATACCGCGACTTGCATACACAAGCTGAGCTTCAAGCAAAAGAATTGGTACAACAGCTTCACGACATGAAAGATGAATTCTATAAAATGCGCAACAAGCGCAATGAGTTGGTATCCCGTGCTCAAATGGCGAAAGCCAAAAAGCAAATGTCTCAAATCAATAGTTTGCACACGATTGAAAGTGGGTCTGCTTCATTGGGCTTCCACCGTATGGAAGAAAAAATCATGCAAATGGAAGCTGAAGCTGACGTACTGCGTGCTCCTTACCGTCAAGCTCCAGGAGAAACATATATTAATCCAGCTGAGGCTGAAAAACAGTTTAAAGTGGATGAGCAGCTTCAACAGCTTAAGTCCAAAATTCAGACAGGTGCTAAACCAGTCGATATGAAGAAGGACTGACTACTCGGAAACAAGACATTATGATATGCTGTATGGAATGGACATTGGTCGATGATCGTGCTCAATCTGTATGGTCCGGGAAAGCCATATGGCGGAATGTCGCGCCACTATGGCTTTTCCGTCCTGTATAAACATAAAGGGGGTGCAGCATGGAGAGAAAAAAATCAGCCTTGGCACTGGCAGGGATTGGCATCGGGATTATCATTTTATTCGGTCAGTGGATTGGGTTCCTCTCCGTGGTTGCACTGATCCTAATGTTGGCCGGAATATATAAGATCCGTAATTCCAAAATCAAAAAAGGTTACACGATGCTCGCGATTGGTGCTGGACTGTTAGTGCTGGATCATTTGTTCCTGTTTGTGGTAGTTACACTAGCATCATTAGCTGTATTCTATTCACGTTCAAGGAAGCTGCATAAAGGTCAAAGCTCCATATTCAAGCACAATTTTATATCCAATCATAAATGGGATGAAGTGCCTTGGAGTCTGCGCAGCACAAGCATATGGCATGTGGTTGGGGACGTGGATGCTGACCTGACGTTGGCTCTCCCAGAGGAACGTGAGTCCGTCATATTTCTACAAGGGATCTTCGGTGACATTGACATCACGTTACCGGATAATTACGGTGTAGAGGTGGAGATGCTCGTATTGTTCGGACAGATTCAGTTTGACCGGGATCATGAGGCGGGGATGCTCAATCGACTGGTTTGGAAGTCTCCTCATTTTGAGCAGAGTGAGTATAAAGTGAAGTTTGTCGTTTCGTACTTGGCGGGCGATGTCCGCGTCCGATTTTATTGAATCAGGAGGAGCCGGGATGAATCATAAAAAAACGTCCAACATGGTAACCCGCAGTATGGGTGAAGGTATCCTCCTGTGTGTTGTTGTGGGCGTAGTTGTCTTTTATATGCTGTATACATATGGATATGTGAAGTCGTTCCCAACCTGGGGCATGATATTGAAAGTTGCAGGAGCCGTTATACTGGTGTTAATTGGTACAGGGGCAATGTACGGATTTTATGAGAGCTACCGCTTTAAAAGCAGATTGGAAATGTTGAGAGAGACGTTGCTGATGTGGGAAAAGGGAACCCCTGCACGTGAGTTGCCGCCCCTAGGGCATGATGAGCTTGGCAGGCTGGGAGAGCAGCTGGAACGGATCGGGCGTAAATGGCAGGAACAAGTTACGTCTTTACAACGCTTATCCACGGATAATGCTCAGTTGGCAGAACAGGCACGGATGACTGCGATTGTGGAGGAGCGGCAGCGGCTGGCCAGAGAGTTGCATGACGCCGTATCACAGCAATTATTTGCTATTTCAATGACGGCGACGGCTGTGGGGAGGACGCTGGATAAGGATTTTGATAAAGCGCAGCGTCAAGTTGCGCTAATTGAAGAAATGTCTTCCGTGGCACAATCCGAAATGCGGGCGTTACTACTTCATCTGCGGCCTGTCTATCTGGAAGGAAAACGGCTTGAGCAGGGTTTGCGTGATTTGGTACAGGAGTTGCAGGCAAAGGTACCGATGGAGATTGATTTTGAGATTGAAAGCGGAGTACAGTTGGTTAAAGGCATTGAGAACCACTTGTTTCGTATTGTTCAGGAAGCGATGTCTAATACATTGCGTCATGCCAAAGCAACCCGCATGGAAATTCGTATCGTGCAACGCCCGGATTCCATCAGGCTGACGATTCGGGATAACGGTATTGGTTTTGAACTGGATGAGAAAAAGCAGACTTCATATGGATTATCCACAATGCAGGAGCGGGTCAGTGAAATTGGGGGAGCTATTCAATATATAACGGCACCGGGAAAAGGAACACGGATCGAGGTTTCCGTGCCAGTTATTAATGATGAAAGCGGAAGGAACGATGATCATGGAAACGGAATTACCGATTAGCGTACTGCTGGTAGACGACCATGAAATGGTACGGATTGGTCTTGCGGCGGTGCTGGGGACGGAAGAAGGTATTGAAGTGGTCGGCGAGGCTGGAAGCGGAGAAGAAGGCATACGGTTGGCTTCCGAATACAAGCCAAATGTCATTTTGATGGATCTGGTCATGGATGGCATGGATGGCATCGAAACGACACGCCAAGTAACTCGTCTGCTTCCAGAGACAAAGGTGATTGTGCTGACAAGTTATTTGGACGATGAGAAAATGTATCCGGTCATTGAGGCAGGGGCATTCAGCTATTTGCTCAAAACGTCTCGTGCTTCCGAGATAGCGGATGCGATCCGTGCAGCTGCACGCGGACAGTCCGTACTAGAGTCACAGGTGGCCTCCAAGATGATGAATCGATTTCGCCAGCCACAGGCTGAGGCACCCGCGCATACGGAACTGACTGATCGTGAGATGGAGGTGCTTCGCCTGTTGGCACAAGGGAAGTCTAACCAAGATATCGCAGATGAGCTGATTATCGGGATTAAGACGGTAAAATTCCATGTCACGAACCTTCTCGCTAAATTAGGAGTGGAAGACCGTACACAGGCGGCGATCTATGCCTATAAGAACGGATTAGCAGAGTAGAATGTAGAATAAACGAATACAAAGAACCGGAGACGACAATAGTCCTCCGGTTTTTTGTATTCCATAACAAGGTGTTTAGATCAGGAGGAATAAAAAGGCGATTAAAGCCAGATCTAGTGCAAGCCCTGCCCCGTATCCATATCCGCCGTACCCACCGCGATAGCCTGGTCTGCCATTTCCATAACTACTATAACCATTTCCAGCAAATCCGCCTGCGTCATAAGGAAAGGATGGACTCAGAGGTTCGTTAGGTGGCTTAATTAAGGCATTTAGTTTGGCAGAGGTACGAGCTTTGTTTTTAGGATTCCTTTTTTTCTTTTTAGAGGAATTCTTTTTTGGGGATTGTTTTCCTTTGTTACTGTAGCTCCCGGCGTAGAGACTGCCAGGAAAGGAGGATGGATATCCGTTCAACATCAGCTTGCCTTTGCTACACCCACTTAAGATGCCGATGTGTCGTGTACCATCACGCATAACGGCACAGACCAGACGTCCACCATGAGGTGCCACATTGGCTTCATTTACAGGATAAATCGGAAACATGATTTCACCTCTTTTGGTGTAAGATGCATTGTGATCATAGTCTATTCTTACGGTGCCTACGATGTATGGTCGAACACCCAGTAGGCAGATGAATATTTTAGAAGGGCTTTGCCGTAGCTGTGTGTATAAAACCTTTGACAAAGGGAATGCTATTGATAGATTGATAGATTTCAAACCAGCCGAAAAAGAAAGTAACCAGAGCGTAGGTGTGGGAATCGGATGGTTGTGGAGCGGGGGGAACGATAATGTTAAAAGCAGAGCTGATTAAAAAAGGGATTATTGCAATTTTGGTATTAGGAACGGTGCTGGTACTGGCTGGCTGGCGCTACGGAACCCTTCAGACAAACCGATATGATTCCCGCGAAGCAGAAA
>NZ_WUDQ01000351.1:0-3879 GCF_009827695.1 Paenibacillus sp. OT2-17
CATTGTAGTAGGCACCCATGCTCTCATTCAGGAGGATGTATATTTTCACCAGCTTGGGCTTGTTGTAACGGATGAGCAGCATAGATTCGGAGTGAATCAGCGTAGTGTACTGCGCCGCAAAGGTTATAATCCCGATGTGCTGACGATGACGGCCACACCGATCCCCCGTACGCTGGCCATCACTGCGTTTGGCGATATGGATGTTTCTACGTTGTCAGAGCGGCCGAAGGGGCGTATTCCAATTTCCACCTATTGGGTGAAGCACGAACTGATGGATCGGGTACTTGGTTTTATTTCCCGCGAGGTAGACCAGGGACGGCAGGCTTATCTGATTTGCCCGTTGATTGAAGAGTCGGAGAAGCTGGACGTACAGAATGCCATCGATTTGCATATTCAAATGCAACAGGCTTTTCCACATTACCGCGTTGGGCTATTACATGGACGAATGACTCCCGCAGAAAAGGAAGAAGTTATGCGTTCTTTCTATGCGAATGAGGTTCAGTTGCTCGTTTCAACGACGGTTGTGGAGGTGGGGGTAGACGTCCCAAATGCGACGCTAATGATCATTATGGATGCGGATCGTTTTGGGCTGTCCCAGTTACATCAATTACGTGGACGTGTCGGACGGGGAGCACATGCCTCGTATTGTGTACTGATCGCTGATCCTAAGTCGGAGGTTGGTCAGGAGCGGATGAAGGTTATGACCGATACGGACGATGGTTTTGAGGTGGCTAGACGCGATCTGGATTTGAGAGGGCCGGGTGACTTTTTTGGCACCAAGCAGAGTGGGCTACCCGAGTTTCGTTTAGCAGATATGGTAGCGGATTTTGAGGTGCTGGAAAAGGCGCGGGAGGATGCAACCGATCTGATTAAGGATTCGTCCTTTTGGACATCTCCGCAGTATGAAGGACTGCGCGGTTATTTGCAAAAAGAACAGATTTTCCAGGGGGACCTCATCGACTAATCCACCATGAATCATGAGGTTGTTCTAAACGTTTTAAACAGATAGGCACAATGGACAGGCTGGCCGTCATATATTTGGGAATGACCGAATGATATGGGAGGTGTGGCAACATTGAGCTATCAGCAATATGGAATCAGTCCGCAACTGGTGGAGCGGATTAAGTTGAAAATGAAGAATCGTGCGCTCAAGGAGCGGGTTAAGCAGCAGATTGAAGGTGTGACTAAAGCGGACCTGCAAAATAAAGCTAAGGTGCGTCATCTTGTGAAGTCCACTTCTGCTATTTTAAACGAGCGTTTGACGGCTGCGCAGGAGGAGCAATTGACCGCCTTCGTATTGGCACAAAAAATTGATCCGTCCAATACATTCCATCTAATCAAGCTGTGGGGAATGTTCCGTTGATTGCTTTTGAAGAGGTGCTTCAAAGCGCTCTCCATGTTTTTTTGTGAAGCACAGATGAAAAAAGGATTGCCTGATATCAGGCGATCCTTTTTGGTTTGTATTAGTTCATTCCCCGGGCAATAGCTAGTGTGTGCTTATCATGAGACTTTTATTTGTAATGACCGCCAATTTTGATAGACCGTTCCATGGCCTGTCCGGCATCTGTTAACGACGATGCGCGCATGATGATGGACTGACCGTACCGATCCTTTAAAGTGTCCGTCACCTTTTCCAAAGCACGGGATCGCTCCTGATCCTCAAAAAAATCCAGCTGATACAGTTGATCATCCACCAATCCGCTTAAAGTAACCCCTGCGCGCTTCACGGGCATATGATTCCAAAAAGTATAAAAGATTTTTTTAACGGTTTCATATACCTTTTGGGTATGGTTTGTAGGATCGGGTATCTTCATTTGTCGGGAGAATCCGGTTGGTGCCTCGTAGGGACTGCATATACAATGAACAGTCACAACCGAGCCCATATATCCTTTGCGGCGGGCGTCCCGACACACCTCCTCTGTTAGTTCAAGCAGGATGGTTTCCACTTCCGCAGGCTGGAGATAGTCGCGGGGAAGAGTCATCATATGACCGATGGATTTGGGAGGTGTATTAAATGTTTCCGGCTTGACCGGGCTGTGATCGATCCCGTTAGCAGTTCGCCATATCACCTCTGCCTGAATATCGGACTGCTTGCCGAAATGAGACCGGAATCTGTCCTGTAGCCGGGGTAAGGGAGTACGTGCAATATCTCCAATGGTGTGTAGTCCAAGCTTCTCCAAATGCCGTTCCATGCGCGAACCGATGCCGAACATAAGACGTACTGGCTGAGGCCACAGCAACGCTGCAATATCGGATGTAGGCAACAAGAAAATGCCACTGTCATTTTTTTTAGCCCATATATCTGTTGCGGTTTTAGCCAGCATTTTGTTGGAGCTGATGCCAATTCGAATCCATACTCCTGTTTGTGCCAGTACCTTTTGCTGAATTTCACTTGCAATACTCACCGGATCCCCGAACAGGGAGAGGCTTCCGCTCATATCCAGAAACTGTTCATCAATGCTGAAAACCTCAACCAAATCCGTATATTCATTATAGATTTCTGTTATTTTTAATGAGACATCGATATAATGCTGCATACGTGGGCGTACAATGATAAGGTCAGGACATTTTTTCACCGCTTCTCCCAGGCGTTCTGCTGTAGATATACCGTATTTTTTGGCCAGCGGACACGCAGCTAAAATAATGCCTGAACGAAGTGCAGGGTCACCGGCCACAACGAGTGGCTTATGTTGGTATTTGGGATCATCTGCTTTTTCGATGCTGGTATAAAAACTTTGGCAGTCCGATAAGAATATGGTTCTATTTCTGCGTTCCTTCAAAAATCCGACCTCCTCTCCTGATATGTGTGGGTCATCCTTCCAAAATATTCTTGAATGTATACTCTTATAGTAGTATTATATACAGAACAAGTGTTCCTAATACAAATGTATTTTTTGGAACGTTACAGTTTACGTAAAACCTAACATGGCGTATCATAATATCTTGAGCAAAAACAAGTGGAAATGAATGAATATTGAGGGGAGAAAACCATTTTTATGAACCCAAAACGTCGACCATCATCTCAAAAACGCAGTAGGTGGCGTATTTTTGGCAGAGTTTTGCTGATTAATATCAAGTGGTTCTCGTTTGCGGGTGTACTTGGAGTGCTGTTTGCTGGAGGTCTTATATCCGGTTATGTGGCGGCACTGGTTCATGATGAACCTGTACGATCACGTCAGTTGATATATGAAAAGGTAAATGAGAACGCTCTGACCAGCTTTGTATTTTTTAATGATCAGGTAACTCCGGTTGGAAGAATGCGCATGGAGGAGGATCGACAGCTCGTTGATCTGAAGGATGTTCCTCAGTCTATTGTGGACGCCCTCATTTCAACGGAAGACAGCCAATTTTATGAGCATCGTGGTGTGGATTTAAAGGGAACTGCTCGTGCCGTTAAGCAGAAGCTTTTGAATGAAAACCGCCAAACAGGCGGCAGCACACTGACGCAGCAGGTAGCCCGAAGGGTTTTTCTCAGTCTGGATAAGACGGACAGTCGCAAGGTGAAGGAAATGCTGCTGGCACTGCGTATGGAGCGGTTTATGGGCAAGGATAAAATATTAACGGCTTACTTAAACAAAATGCCTTTTGGTAATGGTTCCGCTGGTTACAATTTATATGGAATCAAGTCTGCTTCGTTAGGGATTTTCAATGTAAGTGATCTACATAAGCTTCATATTGCTCAGGCGGCTTATTTGGCAGGTCTCCCGCAACTGCCATCTGTTTATTCCGCTTTTGATGGAAAAGGGAACTTCGATGAAGAAGGCTTCAATAAAGCGATGGAGCGCCAACGTGTCGTGTTGGGAAGAATGCTGGCAACAGGTAAACTTACGCTATCCGAATATAACGAGGCGCTTCAATTTGATGTGAAAGCCACTCTTG
>NZ_WUDQ01000352.1:0-3870 GCF_009827695.1 Paenibacillus sp. OT2-17
CTATGGTCGTTTTGATTGCTGGCATTATTTTGGTCAAACCTATTTTGAACGGTATGAATTTGGAACTGAGAGTTCATAATGTGGCCATATACTACCTTTGTGCCATGGCCTTCGGGATTGTTCCTCTATTTGCCTACACTGTGCTCCGAAGCTTTATGGATGCATTGGGACAAACCCGCTTTACGATGTTAATCACGCTCATGTCGTTACCCATCAATGTATTGTTAAATTATCTACTTATTTATGGAAACTGGGGTTTTCCGCGTCTGGGGGGTGTGGGTTCCGGGGTAGCGACGGCGACCACCTACTGGATCATCATGCTGGTTGCCGGTATCACTGCGCATCGTGGAAAAATATTTGCCGAATACCGAATCTTTAACAAAATATACGGGATTGCTGCTGGTGCTTTGAAAGAGCTCATCAAGATTGGAGTACCGATTGGATTTGCTATATTTTTTGAGACTGCCGTCTTTTCAGCCGTCACCCTCTTCATGAGCAGTTATAATACAGCTACCATAGCCGCACATCAGGCCGCCATGAACTTTGCATCTACGCTGTATATGATTCCACTCAGCATTTGCATGGCACTTACGATTCTGGTTGGCTATGAAACAGGAGCTACTCGCCCGCGGGATGCCAAAGCTTATAGTGTAATGGGTATCAGCAGCGCAGTAGGTCTATCACTGATTACAGCTATTGTACTGCTTATCTGGGGTGAACAGGTCGCTCGACTTTACTCCACCGATCCGCAGGTCATTCAATTGGCACAGCATTTTCTAATCTATGCGATTTTCTTTCAGATATCTGATGCTGTCGCTACACCTACACAAGGAGCGCTACGCGGGTATAAAGACGTCAATCCAGCCTTTTTGCTCACATTCCTCTCCTATTGGGTCATTGGGCTTCCTGTAGGATATATACTGGCACGCTGGACTTCATTGGGCCCCTACGGCTACTGGATCGGTTTGATTACAGGATTGGCAGTAGGCGCTATTTTACTTCTCTGGCGTCTGGTGAAAGTACAACGTCGTTTCTCCAAAAAAAAACAACACGCAGAGGCTATCTAGCCTTTGCGTGTCTCGATTACATATGCTGCGCCTAAAGTTATTCGTTTTTTCTCCACAATCGCCACTTCGTTCAGCTTGGGAGGAAATAGAAAGTGTCTCTCCACATGTTGTTCAATCTCCTCAAATGCCTGTTCTTCATTTTCAGCGGCGAGAATGACGGTCAGCGCTCCTTCCGAACTGTCCACTTCGATTTTGAATAGGTACATGTATGACTACCTCCTGATAGGATTCAAAGCTAAAAAAATAGCGGATGACTCGGGTCATCCGCATAATTTTGATCTTTTCCAATATCAGAGCCGATCTATTTTACATAAAGGCTCTTATTATTGGGACAAACGCAAGGCCAGCTCATAAAGCTCCATATTGAAATCTTTTTTGGTATTTACAACCTTGTCAATATCTGTAGCTACCAACTTACCGTCGATCGTTCCGCAAGCCTTGTCAGATATGCCCTCGATCAATTGGCGAACAGCAAAGTCACCCAAACGGCTCGCCAGGTTGCGGTCAAACGCTGTTGGTGTGCCTCCACGTTGGATGTGTCCAAGCACTGTAACACGAGGCTCATAATCCGGACAGTTTTCTTGGATAACCTGTGCTACTGTTTCGCCTTTGCCTACACCCTCAGCAACAATAATGATACTGTGGCGTTTGCCATGCTTAAAGTTTTGTTTCATCCGATCGGATACTTCATTCAGATCAAATTCTACCTCAGGCACCAAAATCGTTTCTGCGCCAGAAGCCAGACCCGCATGCAGAGCAATATCACCGCAATGACGTCCCATAACTTCCACGATGGAAGAACGTTCATGGGATGACATCGTATCACGCAGCTTGTTGATTGCATCCACTACGATACTAACCGCTGTATCAAAACCAATAGTGTAGTCCGTGAAGGAAATGTCATTGTCAATCGTACCCGGAAGACACATGGTTTTAATGCCCTGCTTGGTCAGTTTGTTAGCTCCTTGATAGGAACCGTCTCCACCAATCACGACTACGCCGTCAATTCCACGGTTACGCAAAATTTGAGCGCCTTTTTTCTGCCCTTCTTCAGTCGTAAATTCCAGGCATCTTGCAGATTGAAGTACAGTACCCCCACGTTGGATAATATCTCCAACGCTTCTCAGATCCATTGGAAAAATATCATCGTTCAAAAGGCCTTGATAACCGCGTTGAATCCCGAATACTTCCAGTCCAAAATACAATCCGCTACGTACGACGGCGCGAACTGCCGCGTTCATCCCTTGTGAATCTCCACCACTTGTTAATACTGCAATTTTCTTAACTGCTGTCATGATTTATGACCTCCTCAAAATAATCATATAAGCCTTCTTATCCATCGACTGTTTAATAAGAAAAACAAACGCATGAGCGGACTATTTTTCATTAAACGTCTCGAAACAGCGCGAACGTCCTGCTGCTCGCTAACTTTAGGGTCGGATAAATATAAAGCCAGCAATCCCTCGATAATCATCCGGTGAAAGGAGCTGGCAGGAACATCTGCAATATCAGCCCGCGCCCGATTCACAACGTAGGCGATCCGGTCTAGCATCATGTCGGTATCTTCATAATAATTGCAAAAGTTAAGATCTCCGCCCTTCCGGTCTTCGTCTTGATCGATTAGATAATCCAGCAAAATATGAAGACTGCACACATGTGGAAAATACGATGCATGTATTGAGGCAGCCCCTGCATCGGTCAGATGCTGGTCGCTGGCAGCAAGAAACAGCATAAAGACCCCCAGAGTTGAACCGGTAGCCGCAGCAAACTCATTCCAGCGCAACTCTGGTGTACGGTCTTTATGAAGCGACCACCAGTCCAAAAGCGCTTGTTCCCGCAGCTCGGGTTTAATATGCTTGTATACTTGCAAATCCGTGTATAATCGCGCCAAATCCTGAACGTAAGGCATTGCCGCCTCATAGCCCGGAAGCCTGCTTACACAAGACTGACAGGTTGTCACCAGCCCGGTCAAATAACCGCCATCCTCCTGCTCACGACGCAACTCATAATAATTCACTGGCCTAGCCGTCGGATTAACCGCATCCAGCATAGCCTGATGCCACAGCCTGAAATCATCCGGGTCCATGGACGTACTGCGATCACACAGGTTGTCCAGATAATCACTAATGGTCTGATACGCTACGATCAGCGGAATTAGCGTCTGCCGGGCAGACATATTGGCTGCGGCATAAACCGCCCCACCCACGCAGTGAAACGTCTTATCCGCTATGCTCGCAAGCGCCTGGCTTCGCAGCTCAGGGTCCGGAATTTGTTCGGCCTTGCTCTTCCAGTTACTCAATTCTAGTTTCGTTTCAGGGAGAATGTGCTTGTACATTCGGCTCATTAGACCTATGGGGCCTCTCGGTACTTGATAACGTCCTTGCTCAACATAACTCAAATGACGGTGCCTCCACATTGTTGTCTACGTAATTATACCTATCCAAACCATATCCATTATAATATGTTCGTCCTTTTAGCACAAATGAACAACCTCACTTTTTTCTTTAAAATTCAAGAAAAATGAGCTATTCTCACAAAAAGACTTTATACCTGTAATGTTTTATTAGTCAAAAATAGGAGTTACACAAAATCTATCCTTATAAGACTTTAATCGCAAATAGTATAAATGGCCTACCGCCTACTTATCCCTTGTCCTCTGCTGGCTTCACACCTTGGATTCCCTCTCCCATGCTTGCCTGCTTCCATTTCCCGAAAGCATAATAGAAAATGACTGCTACGGCAGAGATAGCCAAACCAACAGGAAAACTCCACCATACAGCATCTAGACCATACTCATCGGCAA
>NZ_WUDQ01000353.1:0-3853 GCF_009827695.1 Paenibacillus sp. OT2-17
CGGAATGGGCGCTCCCTATTGGAATCCCTACGCCCGGGCGGCAATTATCGGTATGAACCGTGGAACTGGCAAAGGACACATCGTCCGGGCTGCGCTGGAGAGCATCGCTTACCAAGTACGGGACGCTATAGAGTTTATTCAGGAACAGTCCGGGATTGAGTTGGTCGGCCTGCGCACGGACGGCGGGGCTTCCTCCAACACTTGGCTGATGCAATTTCAGGCCGATATTCTGGGCAACCTTGTGACCCGATCCACATGTGCCGAGCTGTCGGCCATGGGTTCGGTCTATCTCGGTGGGCTCGGCACAGGCTTTTGGTCCGATCCAGAGCAAATCGCTTCCAATCTTGAAATGTATGAAGCATACGAACCAAAGATGGATGAGGCTACCAGAGAGAAATATTATACTGGCTGGCAGCGGGCTGTTCAGTCTGTATTGCAACAACAGCATGAATCTCCCGTTTTATAAATAATCTCTGTACTCCATTCCTCATATCTCCCCAATACAAACCAAACAAAAAGGGCCCTTGCTTTTACAAAGGCCCTTTTATTAAGTTACTCACTCGAACGATATAACTGACCCAACGCTTTTACAAACTCACGGGCTGCCGGGGTCGCTTCATCAAAAGAATGCGCGATAATTCCGATATCCCGCGAAATTTGGGGAATGATCTCTTTAACGATTAGTGTATGGGACACCGAGGAAAGCGTAAACTTCGATATAATGCCAATGCCCAACTTTTTTTGGACCATATGGACTAAGGTTTCAGCCGTTTGGACCGTGAGACTCTCCTGAAAAGGAATTTGCTGCTCATGCAAGGTGTTTAATACAGCAGATTCATGTCCTCCTTTACAGAAGATAAGGCCGTTCCTGTTCTGTTCCAGAGAAACCTCATGTTCTGCTTGCAATGGATGATTCTCCGGCATGATAGCAACCATGGAATCGTGTTCAAGAATATGGACGTCATAATGATCGAAAGGAGAAACTACTATTCCAATTTCAACAGTGCGATCCTCCACCCATTGTTTAATTTGATTCGAGTTTCCTTCCATCAGTTCAATGGTGACATCGGGGTATTGGGAGCGGAATAAGCAGATCGCTTCTGGAAGCAAGTTCGTAGAGGCTGCCGGGAAGGAGCCTATTTTTACTTTACCGCGTAAAAGCTTATTCTCCTGACACGCAAGCTGAACCATTTTATCTTCGATTTCCTTCATTTGTCTAGCCAGACTCAGCATTTCTTTTCCCACTTCGGTCAGTACGAGTCCATTCTGCTTGTCGCGAATAAACAATTTCACCTGCAAAGTATTTTCAAATTGGATCAAAGCCTTGCTAACCGCAGGCTGGGAAATAAACAGCGCTTTGGCAGCCTCCGTCATATTCATTTTCTCCGCAACCTTCATAAACACTTCAAGATGATTCATATTCACAGACATACACCCGTTATAACCATACGGTTATTCCCTCCATGAAATAATAGTATTTCAGTTATATCAAATATACCTTTAACTGTCGTTTTAATTTGGGTGCTAGCGCATAATATTCTTTACACCTATATCGCTCCCTATCTAAATCAAGCTGGACTGGCTTCCCAAACAGATGTGGTGCTGCTTATTTTTGGAATAACTTCGGTTGCCGGAATCGGGTTGATCGGTGTATTCATTGACCGCTGGCTGCGTCTACTGGTACTTGTGAGTACCTTCGGCTTCGCTATCGCATCTTTGGCGCTGGGAATCAGAAGTCACCAACCTGCTGTTGTCTATTTAACTGTTGCCTTGTGAGAGCGCAGATGTGGCACAGTCTATGCTTGTAACCGCTTGGAATTTGGCCATTGGTGGAGGCGGTTTGCTTGGCGAAATTCTTCTGGAGACACTTGGAAGCAGCTCTTTCCCGTGAGCGTTACTGATTCTTATGCTACTTGCCTTCATAGTTTCGTGGCGTGCTAAGAATCACGAGTTCTCCCCCAAGAAATACCTATTGCCCTATAAAAACATTGACGGTTAGATGGCTGAGAATCACATCCACACTTGGCAAGAAGCTCAACGAATATGTAGATCAGGTTATAAAGAACCTTCCTGTCCATCTAACTTCATGGATTGGAAGGTTCTTTTATCAGAAGTCATAGAAGTTCTAAGATCCTTTTAATATAATACCTTCTCCAGACAGCGTGCCAATTCATCATCGGGAAGGGGCTTGCGATGCGTATTCTCCAGGTAGATATATTTCTCTGTTTCTGGCATTAAATATTGTTTGGACCACAGGAACATATCCGGACTGTCTCCCTGAAGACGAAGAAATCTCCGCACAGTGTCTGCATGAGAAATAGTGTTATCTAGATTGGTTAACCAATCTGCCCGGTAGAAATGCTCCCATCTTCCAGTTCCTGCGAGCGATAACGCTTCTTTACCCATCCGGTAGCTCCAAACGGCATGAGAAGCTTGTATAAATGCTCGTGGGTAATCTTTTTCAAGGAACAGCCCATAAGCGCTACATAAGCTTGCCAGTCCACGTGAACCACTCAGATGCAGTTCAATCTGCACAAGCAGTTGATTATACAGCCTGCGACATTCATCTTCAGGCAACTGCTTTATTATTCGTAGACACCGCTCTCGTAGTTCAACCCAATCCGGGATTGTCGACTCGGCTTTTTCCTTGAACCAGCGTACCTGTTCAGGAAAAGGCCTTTCTCCAGTAGCCCAGTACAGCCGTTCATCACTGCTTTCTTTGCCTTGTAGCCAATACCCCATAATTTGCCGAGCCGGATGGTGATAGAATTCCTCCCCTGCTCGATCATCCTTATGCGGGCCATAAACGATAGTGCAACGGGAATAATCCCGGTATAATTGGGAAATCTCTTGAAGCTGACTACTGTACAGCCGCCCGATAAAATCAGTAAGCTGCTCTTCGGTATCCACGTTACCATTCGTCCATAAATTTGCTACTAAATCCAGCGTATATACATGCGGCAAAATATTACCTGAATTGACCAGCAGATACTCGTCCGCCCCTGTAGTAAACGCTGCTGTCAATTCCTCTACAATCAAGCTGGCTGAGGAAGGAAATTGGGTAAGATGGTTCGACGCTTGCAAGTCGTGGAAGGTCACATGGTAATATACTCCATTTTTGCCCCCATCCTGCGCCTCGGGCAATGCTGGTACACGATAATTGAGATTCCCATGGCGCCGAGATACCATTTTACCGTAACCATTGTCTGCCCATATTTTGATCACCCCTTCGGGTACTTCAATATGCCCCTGCTTGTATAACTCGGCAATCTCACCATACATCGCCATACAGCACACGGGCTGCTCCACAAATTCACAGATCATATTGTACTGCTTGCGAACCACATACGATATTAATTGTCCGCGTTTGTCCGGCGTATTAAAGGAAGGATCATCTTCCCAAAATGGCTTGTCACCCTGCCCGCGAAAAGACAATACCCATACAATTTTCTCTTCCTTCTGTCGTTCAATCGCTTCCTGCCACAGCTGTTCAAACAACTCGGGATGCTCTCTGTAGCTAGCTTGTTTACCCGGAAAGGCGCGCAAAAACATTTCCGCCCCCAACGGCTCGGCATGATGATGTGTGATCCATAAGCCCATGTCTGCTGCAAGCTTATGATGGATACCTATGCGTGGTAAATCGGTTCCGGGAATCACCATATTTCCACCGCACCGCAGTAACGCTTCAAAAACGGGCTGCCACACCTGCTCCGTCGGTGGATAATCATCCTTCCAGCCAATCAAGCATACCTCATCATTGACAAACCATCCCCGATATCGGACCTTGGACGGTATACTGTCAACATTCAGACTCGGCACAATGATGGTATCCCGCTTAGGCGGGAGAAGCTCC
>NZ_WUDQ01000354.1:0-3851 GCF_009827695.1 Paenibacillus sp. OT2-17
ATTGGTACAATGCGGGTTACCTGATTATGTGGGGATCGAACGTACCGCTTACCCGGACGCCAGACGCTCATTTTATGACGGAAGTACGATATAAGGGAACAAAAGTCGTATCCGTGGCTCCGGACTTGGCGGAGAATGTGAAGTTCGCTGACAACTGGCTTGCACCACATCCGGGTACAGATGCTGCCATAGCCCAGGCTATGACGCATGTTATTTTGGATGAGTTTTACAAAGATCGCCAAGAACCGATGTTCATTAACTATGCCAAACAATATACGGATATGCCGTTTATGATTCTGCTTGATCCACACGAGGGAGCCTGGAAAGGTGGACGTTTTCTACGGGCGAGTGACCTGGGCGATGTTTCGCCGCATGCGGACTGGAAGCCGGTCATATATGACGAAGCGGCGGGGGAAATGCTGGTCCCGAACGGTACGATGGGACAGCGCTGGGAGCAGGATAAGAAATGGAACCTGATTCTGGAACGGGAAGACGGAACAAAGGTTGAGCCCGCGCTCACTGTGGAAGGTCATGGCGAGCAATGGGAAGAAGTCGTATTCCCTTACTTTGATAACGCCGGTAATGGAACGTTCAAACGTGTAATTCCGGCCAAAAAAGTACGCTTGGCAGATGGCTCGGAACGTTACGTAGCAACTGTGTACGATTTGATGATGAGTCAGTATGGTGTCGCACGCAATGACAGCCCTCATAACGCCAAAAATTATTACGACGAAGCTTCGCATTATACCCCTGCCTGGCAGGAGAAGATCACAGGTGTGAAGGCGTCTGTTGTGGTACAGATTGCTCGGGAATTTGCCCAAAATGCTATCGATACTAAAGGTCGCTCCATGATTATTATGGGTGCGGGTATCAACCACTGGTTCAATAGTGACACGATCTATCGGTCCATCTTGAATCTTGTCGTGTTGACTGCTTCCCAAGGCGTAAACGGTGGAGGCTGGGCGCATTATGTGGGTCAAGAAAAGCTCCGCCCAATCGAAGGCTGGTCAACGATTGCCTTTGCAAAAGACTGGCAAGGGGCAGCTCGACAGCAAAATGCTACATCGTTTTTCTACTTTGCAACAGAGCAGTGGCGTTACGAAGAAAGTGGAACAGACACCTTGAAGTCACCGATTGGCGGGGATGTCAGTTACAGACATCCAGCAGACTACAACGTGCTCGCAGTGCGTCTGGGTTGGCTACCTTCTTATCCACAGTTTAATAAAAACAGTCTACTGTTCGCCGAAGAGGCTGCGCAATTAGGCAAGAAGTCCAACGAGGACATCATTAATCATTCTGTGGAAGAGATTAAATCACGTAAGACACGCTTCGCTGTAGAAGATCCTGGAGCAGCCGAGAACTTCCCGCGTTCACTCTTTGTTTGGCGGTCAAATCTGATTTCCAGTTCGGCGAAGGGACAAGAGTATTTCATGAAACATTTACTCGGAGCATCTGATGCCCTGCTTGCCCGGCCGAATGAAGAACAGAAACCTGAGGAAATCGTCTGGAGAGAAGATGTAGAAGGAAAGCTTGATTTGATGGTTGCACTTGATTTCCGGATGACAACAACTCCATTGTACGCGGACATCGTGCTTCCGGCGGCAACCTGGTACGAAAAAACAGACTTGTCGTCAACAGACATGCATCTTTTCGTGCATCCATTTAATCCGGCTGTTAACCCTCTGTGGGAATCCCGCGCGGACTGGGATATTTACCGCCAGCTTTCCGAAGTCTTTTCGGATATGGCAGAAGAGTATCTACCAGGAACATATAAAGACCTTGTGACCGCGCCGCTCGCACACGATAGTATAGGCGAAATTTCACAGCCGATGGGTCTTGTAAAGGATTGGACGAAGGGCGAGATTGAAGCGACTCCGGGTAAAACCATGCCGAATTTCAGCATCATCGAACGCGATTATACTAAAATTCACGATAAATTTATCTCACTCGGTCCTAATTTGACTACTGGGAAAGCAGGTGCGCATGGCGTCAGCTTCTCCGTAGCGGACGAATATGAGGAAATGAAAAAGTTGAACGGAGTTTATTACGATGAGTCCATTAAAGATGGGCTGCCCAAAATCCAGACAGCTCGCCAAGTGGCCAATGCAATTCTTCACCTTTCATCCGCGACTAATGGACGGGTGTCGCAAAAGGCTTATGAGCAGGCAGAAGAGCTTCACGGTGTGGAACTCAAAGACATCTCGGCCGATCGGGCAGCGGAAAGGATCACTTTCCAAAGTATCACGGCACAGCCGCGTGAAGTTATACCGACACCGGTATTCACTGGATCGAACAAGAAGGGACGCCGCTATTCACCATTTACAACGAATATTGAACGTCTCGTTCCGTTTCGTACTTTGACGGGAAGACAGCATTTCTATATTGATCATGAGATTTTCCAACAATTTGGGGAATCATTGCCGATCTACAAACCGACTTTGCCGCCGATGGTGTTCGGCCCTCGCGACCGGGAAATAAAAGGCGGGCAAGATTCACTCGTGCTCCGTTATCTGACACCGCACGGTAAATGGAATATTCACTCCACCTATCAGGACAACCAGCACATGCTGACACTGTTTCGCGGAGGTCCTACGGTGTGGATCAACAACGAAGACGCAGAGGCACACGATCTGGCCGACAATGATTGGGTAGAGGTATACAACCGTAACGGCGTCGTAACCGCCCGGACTGTTGTCAGCCACCGGATGCCAAGAGGAACGATGTTCATGTACCATGCTCAGGATAAGCACATTCAAGTGCCAGGCTCCGAAATCACGGACACACGCGGCGGTAGTCATAACGCACCGACAAGAATTCATCTCAAACCAACCCAGATGGTCGGTGGATATGCTCAGCTTAGTTATGGATTCAACTATTATGGTCCGATCGGCAACCAGCGTGATGTGTACGTTGCGGTACGTAAAATGAAGGAGGTTAACTGGCTTGAAGATTAAAGCTCAAATTGCCATGGTCATGAACCTGGATAAATGTATTGGCTGTCATACGTGCAGCGTGACATGTAAAACAACCTGGACGAACCGCAAAGGTGCGGAATATATGTGGTTTAACAATGTGGAAACCAAACCCGGTATCGGTTATCCGAAGCGCTGGGAAGACCAGGAATTATATAAAGGTGGCTGGCAGCTCCGCAAAGGGAAACTGGAACTGAAGTCAGGCAACAAGCTGTCCAAGATAGCACTGGGTAAGATTTTTTACAATCCAGACATGCCGGAAATGAAAGATTATTATGAGCCCTGGACTTACAATTACGAGCAACTGACCAACGCCGGAGAACAGAAGCATTCACCTGTGGCACGCGCGCATTCTGCGGTAACAGGTGAAAAAATGGATTTGGAGTGGGGCCCAAACTGGGAAGATGACCTGGCGGGTGCGCATGTAACCGGTCCGCTTGATCCAAATATTCAGAAAATCGAAGAAGAGATTAAATTTAACTTTGAGAAGTCGTTCATGGTGTATCTCCCACGGCTTTGCGAACATTGCCTAAATCCAAGCTGTGTCGCGTCCTGTCCTTCGGGCGCCATGTACAAACGAGACGAGGACGGAATCGTGCTCGTGGATCAGGAAGCCTGCCGCGGATGGCGGTATTGCATGACGGGCTGTCCATACAAAAAAGTGTACTTTAACTGGCAGACGAACAAAGCGGAAAAATGTACCTTCTGTTTCCCACGTGTGGAAGCTGGCCTGCCGACAGTCTGCTCCGAGACATGTACAGGACGAATTCGCTACCTCGGCGTTATGCTGTATGACGCGGATCGGGTGCTTGAGGCCGCTTCTAGGCAGGATGAGAAAGAACTTTACAAAGCGCAGTGCGACCTGTTCATGGATCCAAG
>NZ_WUDQ01000355.1:0-3845 GCF_009827695.1 Paenibacillus sp. OT2-17
CTCTAATGAAAAGTTTTATATCGACTGGACCACAGGAGGACATACATCTGTTGATGTGGCGTTAACCGCGATGGGCCCCGGATCTTCTCAGTTTAGCGGGAATTACCCGAATACTGCCATTCATGACAAGCTGGTTAAGCTGCTTCAATTAAAGAAGTAACGTAGGGTGAAAGCTGCCTCTTAAAAAGATTTTCCATATTGGCAATATGGTTTTTCCTGTGATAAACTAAAGCTAATAAGTATATACTAAAAAAGAGTAAGGATGCTACCAACATCCTCACTCTTTTACAACAGCCGCTTATAAGGGCGGTGGCTGTAGGGTTGGATTAGTAAAATAGACCGCTAACCTTTTCCGGAGGGCGGTCTATTTCTTTTTGTTGAAGGAAATAATCAAGATCACCAACGTTGCAAATTGAATCATCAACATTAATGTATCTTTAACCTCCACAGGCATCACCTCCTTTGCAGGAGACTAGCCGACCGCCCATCTAAGCCATTCTGTTGTTAGTTTATAGTATATCATATGGATAGTATTGCTAAAAAGGACAAAACCAAAGGTAACTTTTAAATTCGCTTATATTATGGACATGCAGAATATACTCAACCTTTACTCCTCCGTTGTTTTCTTCCCCCACACAAATTTCATTATAAAAAATATAATTGTCAGCATGATGAGAAGCAATGCCATCTGCAGGCCATAACGATGGATCAGTTCTCCTGCTGCTTGTACATGATCGCCAAAGATACGTCCGAGCAGAAAGAAGATTAGCGTCCAGATCAAGCCCGTTGAATAAGAGAAGAGGGCATAGCGCTTGAAGCTCATTTTATTGATTCCGACAATATATGGAATAATGTGACGGACGATCGGTAGCAAATAACTGATGCAAATAGTGAAGTTTCCATACTTATGTACTAATTTTTCCGAAAACGTAATGTACTTGTCCATTTTTTTCTTCCGGCGCAAACGTTCTAAAATCGGTGTACCCACGGTTCTCCCCAATACATAACCTAAGGACAAGCCTGATATAACCCCAAGATATACAATTAAAAAAGCGGGTAACGGGTGAAGTATGCCCATGCTTGTTACAGCCCCGCCAGTCATCACAATGACTTCGTCCGGGATGGGCAGACCTACAATTCCGAGCCATAGAGAAAAGAATAATGCTGCATAGCCGTATTGTTCGATGATGGAAATTAAATATTCCACGTCCATACGCATACTCCTTTCTTATGCTTTCTTTCGGCATACATACACGAATGCGGGTGGAACGTTCATAGGCACAAACTTGATTTCTTCAATATCAAACCATTCACCTAACTGTTGTTTCATCTGTTTAGAGTATTGAAAGGCGACAAACATTCCTCCATCCCTGAGTGATAGATGAATTTGTTCTACAATTTGATTTCGCATCTCTTGTGGAAAATTGAAAAATGGCAGCCCGCTAATTATGCAGTCAAGCTGTTCTATTTGGGCATTTTTCATAGCAAGCTGAAGCTCGCGCGAGTCGGAATAGCACAGATAATTCGGGAATCTTCTTTTTAAATTCTGCTGCATGGCCTGGTCCTTTTCAAAGAGTAAAACCTTTGGTTGAAATTTAGCAGCACAGGGGATGTATTGAGTAATTGCCCCCGTGCCAGCACCAAGCTCGGCAACAGCATGAACTTCACTCCATGGAATGGATTCTATCATATTTTTAGCTAAAAATCTGGAACTTGGTGTTACACTACCCACATATGCAGGCGAGTACAAAAATTTGAATAGGAACATAAGTCTCTCGTGAACCAAATGGCTAATACGGATCATACATCATTCCCCTACTTTCAATTTTTAGAATACGTTCATTTATTCTTTGCTAAGAGTAACAAATTATCCCTTTACTTACTCCTGTCTCGAGTAGGGTTAATCCCCCCGTCCTGCGGAGGGGATTTTCCTTGACTATGGTCTAGGAAATAAAAAAAGAGTGGTATTAATGAGTCTGTATTTATTCAGTTATCATTCAGCATCCCCTCAGGTTGCATTCAGATTTGCTGCCGATGAAAGGTAGGTGGGCAGCTAAAAACATTATGTACACTGAGAGGGGATCTACTTTGTCACTATCCATTAACAGGCATCTCATCACGACTTCCTATGATCAATCGAATAAGGTGAAGTCAAATGAGAATGGACTAAATACCACGGGTCATACCACACACAAGAAATCTAACGATTCACTCGAATTGAGCAAGGAATTTATGGAATACACGGGAGGAATGCAGGCTCCGCTTCCTACGGAAAACTACAGTAATGATTACAAGTACGACGACCAGGATACCATTGCACTAACTACAGACCAACAGAAAACGCTGTTGTCTGATCTGCAAAGTTATCTGATGTCTTCAAGTGCTTCCTCTGATACAGATGAACTCACCAATAGCACGAAGAATCCGTTGGCTTCGGTTAGCGACTTATTAGCCGATGTGGATCTTTCGACGGCAACAGATGATGAAGTATCGGAGCTATTCGATAAGATAGCAGAAACGATCCAAAATAATCGTCCTGCACCACCGCCTGAAGGAGACCCGTCACATCCTGAAATGGATAGCAGTGGTCTGCCTCCTATGATGCAGGCAATGGGTGGAATTATGCCTCCATTCGCATGGAATATCCAAGAGACTTCCAATCAAGAGGATAACGGTGCTACATCTGAGAAAGAGCTTACAGTAGATGAAAAAAGATCCTTGCTGAGTGATTTGCAGAGCGTTCTGAGTACCAGTCTTATATCCGGGTCAACAGCTTCGGACAAAGATCAGGAAACAGATCTGCTTTCTACATTAAAAGACGCGTGGGGAAATACAGACGAATCGAATGCCACAGATGAAGAAATATCGGCTTTATTCGATAAAATCGCTAAGTTTTTTGAACAATCTGTATCATCATCGTCATAGTCATTAGAGTGCAATACCATAGCTTAGAACCGGTTAGCCCACACGTGTAAACTCATACTTTTATAAAGGGGAAATCTCGTATGAACATTTCATCCACATCCAGCAGTTCTATATCTATTGCAAGCACTTCGTCTTCATCCAGTACCAACGAAACAGCTAGTCTGGAAAAGCAAAAAGCTCAACTTGAAGCGGAGTACAACAAGGTACAGCAAAGTAAAGATAATAAAGATACAAAAGAAACAAAAATGAAGCAGCTTCAGCAGCAAATTAAACAGATTGAAGCTCAAATTGCACAGCAAAGTTCGCAATCCAGCAGCACGTCAACTCCAAAAATGGAAAAGCCCGCTCCAAGTAACACGGAAACAACTCGTATCAACAGCGCTAACAGTAGTGATATTACAGGAGTTGGGAAATCACTGGATATTTCAATTTAATCATCCCATCTTTTTTCCTGTAGGACAGACGATGGATACAAACGATAGCAGGCTCTCCGTTTCAGAGGGGCCTGCTTTTTTCGTTTACTAAATATTTTGCATGAATCCAGGGAGCGACTTTCAATCAGCGCTATATAGATCGGAATAATTTTATCTGTTTAAATGTCTCATGTGACTAAACATAGAAAAGTATATACAATATATAACAGTAGGAAGATGAAAGTATTTTAACCCTATTATTTTCTATATTTAAATCAGTAAGTGCTAGTAATCATTTCAAATTGGAGGGCTTATGCCATGACGCTGGAACCTCAGATGAGTCGAAGTAGTAGGGAGGAAGCGCGTTTAGTCAGAAACAAGTTGATTGAGTTTAATGCGAAACACGTCCCAGCAGATATTCGAACCCGATACGAAGAGATTAATCTTACGCTCAAAGATGAAGACGGTCAGGTCATGGGCGGTCTCCTAAGTGTACTATGTTGGAAC
>NZ_WUDQ01000356.1:0-3840 GCF_009827695.1 Paenibacillus sp. OT2-17
CTTACCGGCAAGAATGACGTCTTGTGCGATGATATCCGAACGTACAACAGCAGATTCTCCAATGACGACAGTACGAGTGCTGCGGATATCGCCCTGAAAATGACCGTCAATCCGAATATTGGCCTCTGCCTCAACTGTACCTTCAAAGCTGGTGCCATTAGCGAGCAGTGTATCCATAGCTGGGGCGGAGAGCTTTTTTTTGGATTCCTTGAACATGATGGTTTTCCCCCAATCTTTTATTGTAAATATTTTCAAAAATCCTCATTGTACATACAGTAATGGATCGACAGGTTGGTTATGCTTGACGATCTGAAAATGAAGATGAGGTCCTGTGCTTCTCCCGGTACTTCCCAGCAGACCGATGGTCTGTCCTTTGTGGACACGATCCCCCGGAGCCACCTGCATGCCGCTCAGGTGCATATACCAGCTCTGGAGTCCGTCAGGATGCTGGATGATGATGCACTTGCCGCGGGCTCCGCTAGAAGCAGCCTCCAAGACGGTGCCGGCTCCTGCTGCATAGACAGGATCACCGGTTTGTCCGGCAATGTCCACGCCTGAATGGAAGGCAGATCTGCCCGTAAAAGGGTCGCTGCGATAGCCGAAGCTGGAGGTCATTCGCCGTGAACCTACAGGCCAAACGGAGGGATTCCCTTGCTCGGCAAGAGCCAGTCTACGAGTCTGGAGTAGCTGTGCGGCTTGTTTGCGCTCCAGATTCTGCTGTACGGCATTTGCTTGCTGAATAGAGCGGGGGACCGTACGTTCCACCGTGTCCAACAGAGATTCGATCTCCTGAAAATCATCCATTGCCTGGCGAGTTAGGAGGGCAGTATTTTCATGCACTGCGATCAGCTCGCCCCCGATATGGCCGGAAGCATCCCAGGAGAGCGGCGTCATGGTCTTTTTATGGTTACTTGTGGCAGATGAGTTTCCGTGTTTTCGAATGAATTGCTGCATTTGCTGTTCCAGCTCCGTTACACGCTGGAGGCGTTCACGAATATTGGTGGCTTGATTCGTCAGCTCCATGACTTCCTGCCGTAGTCGCCCAATGGCCGCATCCTTGTCCGCTACCGTGACCTCCATCTGCAAACTCTGGACAGCAAGATTCGTTTCCATTTGGGAGATAATATGGGAAGAACGGATTTGCAGCCCGATCACGAGTGTAGAGATAGACGCGATCACAAGAGTTGGGACGAGAATGACAGCGGCTGTAGAGCATTGTAGCTGCTTGGGCGGTTGCTGTGCATCCCGAATAACAAGCAGGGTCATCCGGCGATTTAGGCTTCCTTTTTTCATAATCGCTCCTTTCCGGACATCGCTCCTATAGTGCTTGGTTACTATCTATTCAGCTTAAGAGGCAAACATGTCAAAAAAATTGGAGCTTAGTATAAAACGTAGATGAGGATTTTGCAAAATCCTGAGATATATAAGGAGGCTTAGACATGCTGTGGTTGCTGTTGGTTTTAATTGTTTTTATTTTTCAGACCGGGACGATCCTGCTCTTTGAATTTCGCAAGCCGTCCAAAGCGGTAGCCTGGCTTTTTATTTTGTTTTGCTTCCCGCTCATTGGCTTTGTCGTGTACTACTTTGTTGCACAGGATTATCAGAAGCGCAAAATGGTTCGAAAAGGGGGATCGCAGCTGTTTCGTGAGTTTCGCGAGCGTCTGTGGGCGCAATCCAAAGTGATTGAACAGGTGGAGCAAATGCATAATCCTCATTTCAAGCATCAGGAGCGACTGTTTAACCAGTTAATTCGTATGTCGGAAAACCCGTTGACTGGATGTAATCGCACACGTGTGCTGACGAACGGTGAAGAAACCTTCGAGGCTATGCTGACAGCGATGGAACATGCACAACATCATATCCATGTGGAGTTTTACATATTTCGGGCCGACGAAATCGGAAGAAAGTTTCAAGAGGTCATGATCCGCAAGGCACGTGAGGGAGTAAAGGTACGATTCGTTGTGGACGGTGTAGGAAGCTACCATTTGCCCTATTCCTTTATTCGTACCTGTAGTGAGGCGGGAGTGGAATTTCATTATTTTCTACCTCCGTTTTTCGCCACGTTGGACCGCCGGATTAACTATCGCAATCACAGGAAAATCGTGGTAGTGGACGGCATGATCGGATTTGTGGGGGGGATTAATGTAGGCGACGATTATCTCGGAAAATACCCCAAAGTGGGATTTTGGAGGGATACGCATTTGCAGATTGAAGGAGATAGCGTCTATTTTCTGCAAAATGCATTTCTTAGCGACTGGAAGCTGGCCTCAGGGGAAAGGCTGATGGATGTGAATTTATTTCCTCCACATACCTGCACTGGGGATGAGGAAGTACAGATTTTGAGCAGCGGTCCCGATCAGGTTTGGGATACGATTCAGGAAATGTGTTTTGGAGCGCTCACAGTTGCCAAAAAGCGGATTTGGATTACGACGCCGTATTTTATTCCCGATCTGGGGATTTATGAGGCGCTCAAGCTGGCAGCAGTCAGTGGTGTAGATGTGAAAATTATTATTCCCTACCAATCCGATTCGAAGCTGGTTCATCTGGCGTCTTTATCCTATGTGCAAGAACTGCTGGAGGCAGGGGTGGAGTTCTACCAATATCGAAAAGGATTTATTCACGCCAAAGTGGTGATTGTCGATGATTTACTCGGCTCGGTCGGGACCGCCAATATGGACATGCGCAGCTTTTTCTATAATTTTGAGTTGACCGCTATAGTTTTTGCTAATTCAGCGCTGGAACGGCTTTCGGAAGATTTTGTAGAGGACATTTCCAACTCCTCACGCATAGATTTAAACGTGTTCCGCAGACGGCCTCGATCTCAGAAAATAGCTGAAATTCTAACTCGCATGCTCTCTCCACTCCTTTAAAGGCGGTTTTCGCCGTTTTTATCGATATAATCCCGCTTTATTGTGATTTATGTGCTCTTTGCTAACTTTTTTGCGCAAAATCACAGTTTTATGGTATACTATTCATATAACACAAGCGCGGTAAAGGAGAGGGGACTGCGGATAGCAGCCCCTTTTTCGGTCCAATATACCATACTGTAACGGGGGGATTTATATATGAGTGTAGTGAGCAAGGAAGTTCAAAATCTGTCTGAAATCACAGATGTAACCGGAGAGTTGACCAAGATCAGCAAAATTCCAGCTAATCCGAAGAACAAAGCAAAACGCCTGTTTCAGCGTGCGGCCATGATTATTTTCGGTGCGGCGCTTATGGCAGTGGGCCTCGAAATATTTCTGGTTCCTAACGGCGTTATCGACGGAGGCGTCACAGGTATTTCCATTATGGCCTCCAAGATTACTGGCTATCCACTCGGTATTTTCCTGACCCTGTTGAACCTTCCATTTTTACTTATCGGATACAAACAAATCGGTAAAACCTTCGCTTTATCCACTTTATTCGGCATTATCGTTATGTCCATCGGAACCGCGTTACTTCACAATGTAAGTGCATTGACTCCTGGCGAACCGCTGCTCGGCGCTATTTTTGGGGGCGTCATTCTCGGTGTTGGGGTGGGTCTTGTGATTCGGTCCGGCGGCTCGTTGGATGGGACAGAGATCGTAGCTATTCTCGTCAGTGAAAAAACTCCTTTTTCGGTCGGTGAGATCGTACTGTTCGTTAATATCTTCATTCTGGGAAGTGCAGGTTTTGTGTTCGGTTGGCCGAATGCCCTGTATTCCATGATTGCTTATTATATCGCCATGAAAATGATTGATATTACGATTGAAGGTCTGGATCAGTCCAAATCGGTCTGGATTATTAGTGAAAAATACCGTGATATTGGGGATGCCCTGACAGATCGTCTTGGACGGGGCGTAACTTATCTGGAAGGTG
>NZ_WUDQ01000357.1:0-3835 GCF_009827695.1 Paenibacillus sp. OT2-17
AATGGTTGGTGCCGCATTTTGAAAAAATGCTGTATGACAATGCTCTGTTGGCCATCGCGTATACAGAGGCTTGGCAGGTGACAGGCAAGGAACTGTACCGACGGATTACAGAACAAATCTTTACATATATCGCAAGAGACATGACGGATGCAGATGGTGCCTTTTATTCGGCGGAGGATGCGGATTCCGAAGGAGAAGAGGGGAGATTCTACGTCTGGGACGACTCTGAGGTAAGGGCTGTACTAGGCAATGAGGATGCCGCCTTTTTCAACGATTTATATGGAATTACACCTTACGGAAATTTTGAAGGCCACAACATTCCAAACCTGATTGATATCAATCTGGAAGCCTATGGGATCAAGCATGACGTGACTGAGCAGGAACTGGAGCAGCGGGTTAGTGAGCTACGCGCCAAGCTGTTTGCTGCCAGAGAGCAACGGGTTCATCCTCACAAGGATGACAAGATTTTGACCTCGTGGAACGGGTTGATGATTGCTGCTCTGGCGAAGGCAGGACAAGCTTTTGGAGACACGAGATATACAGAGCAAGCTCGGAAGGCTGAGACGTTTTTGTGGAACCATTTGAGACAGGAGAACGGACGGCTGTTGGCACGTTACAGGGACGGAGAAGCAGCTTATCCCGGTTATGTAGATGATTATGCTTTTTATGTGTGGGGCTTGATCGAGTTATACCAGGCGACCTTCGATATAGAGTATCTGCAACGGGCGTTGACGCTCAATCAAAATATGATCGATTTGTTCTGGGATGAGGAACGGGACGGATTATTCTTTTATGGGTCAGATAGTGAGCAGCTCATTGCCAAGCCTAAAGAAATCTATGACGGTGCGATTCCGTCGGGTAACAGCATCGCGGCCTATAATTTTGTGAGGCTTGCGCGGCTAACGGGTGAATCTCAATTAGAGAACTATGCAGCCAAGCAGTTTAAGGCTTTTGGCGGTATGGTTGCTCATTACCCGTCAGGCCACTCCGCGTTGCTCAGCGCGTTGTTGTATGCGACGGGAACGACGAAGGAGATTGTGATTGTAGGTCATAGGGACGATCTGCAGACCGTACAGTTCATTCAGGCAGTTCGAGCTGGGTTCAGGCCGAATACGGTCGTTATTTTGAAGGATGAAGGACAGTCGGAGATTGCAGAGACGGTTTCTTATATCCGTGATTACGATCTTGTGGAAGGCAAACCAGCCGTATATGTGTGTGAGCATTTTACCTGTCAGGCACCTGTTACCAGGCTTGAAGATCTGAAGGTGTTGTTGGATTGAACTGAATAAAGCGATCAAACCTAATCCCCTTGGGGGTAGTAAGCATATGGTGATTATCGAAAATGACCCTATGTTTGCTACCTTCAAGGGGATTATTTTCATGTTAAGAGGTAGGTATAGTGAAATGAAACTAATATTTTCTTAACATGTGCTACGCATTTTTTTTAATATTTTTTAGGTATATTATATCAAAGAACCGGTTCCGACCAGCCTTGCTGTTTTCTAAAATAAGTACATATACCTATTTAACTAGCGTGTTTATATCTTTTATGTCCAAGCGTTTTAGCAGCAGATGTGAAAAATGTGAAAGAGAGTCTGTCGGGTGATTGTCATCATCGGCAAGACGAAGAGGTTCACCATAGGTTAGGAAATCTAGGTAATGAAATGGAGATGTTTATTAATGAAGAAGTTATCGGGAAAAAAGTGGCTAGTCGCAAGGATGCTCAGCAAAAATTTTAAAACGAAGCTAATGGTCGCCTTTATTGCCTTTCTGATTTTACCGTCCATGATCGTGGGGGCTTTGTCGTTTGTGAGCGCCAGTCAGCAGATTCGAAACCAGATTGAAGAAAGTGCCGAGCAGGCTATCATCCGCACTAATTTTATTATTGATAGTACTATCGAACCTAAGGTACATGACGCAGAATATTTTGCAGAAAGACTAAAAGGCAATCGGGTAGAGACGGAGGAACAAGCGGCCAAACTGGAAGAGTTTTTTAAGCAATATGCTGCACTTCATCCTGAAGCAGAATCCATCTCTTATGGTACGAAGGATGGTAAATTTATAACCTATCCACAGAAGCAATTACCGGACAATTATGATCCACGGGTCAGACCTTGGTACGATGAAGCGATAAAAGAGCAAGCAAAGACAGCGATTAGTTCTCCCTATCTTTCGGCAAGCTCGAAGCAAATGACGGTTACGGTGTCCCGGGCAACGTCAGATGGATCGGGTGTTATTGGCATTGACCTGAAAATTAGTGGTATTAAAGAGACGTTGAACAATATTAAAGTAGGTCATGAAGGTTATGCCATATTGCTGGACAGCAACCATACCTACATTGTACATCCGACGGAGGAAGCAGGCACCAAAATTACAGATATTGAATCACGCATGTTTCAGAGCGATACTGGTGAATACGAGTATGAGTATGAAGGCCAGTCCAAATATATGAACTATGCAACTAACAAGCTGACTGGCTGGAAGATAGGCGGAACGCTGTATTTGTCTGAAGTCGATGAAGCAGCAGGCCCGATTTTGATCAGCACTTTACTAACCATCGTCGGTTGTCTTGTGATTGGTATTATCATTGTTTATTTCCTGATCCGTTCCATCATCAAACCGATTTTAAAGTTAAAAGAACAAGCGGTAAATGTGAGCGCCGGAGATCTAACACAGGACATTCAAGTAAAGAGCGAGGACGAGATCGGAGAATTAGGAGTGGCTTTTCAAAATATGCAGAATAACCTGCGATCTGTCATTCAGAACGTAGGGAACAGTGCAGATCATGTCGCAATTTCTTCGAATGAACTCACAATAAGCGCGGAACAAACCAGTGCTGCAAGTGAGCAGGTGTCCCAGGCTGTGCAAGAAATTGCCAGTGGTGCAGAGAAGCAGACTACAGGGCTGGAAAATAATTCGGTGGCCCTGGATGAAATTGCACAAGGGATCACCCAAATTGCTGAACGATCGATTTTGGTAGCTGATTTGGCCAAACGATCTGCCTTGCAAGCCGAGGAAGGACGAAAGTCTGTTGAGCAGACAGGCGAGCAAATGAATTCCATTCATCAATCAGTAGAGCGTTCCAACCAGATGATTCAAACCTTGCAAGCCCGCTCTCATGAAATCGGTGAAATTACGAAAGTTATCGGTGATATCTCCAATCAGACAAACCTGCTGGCATTGAATGCAGCTATTGAGGCAGCCAGAGCGGGTGATCATGGAAAAGGCTTTGCCGTCGTTGCTGATGAGGTGCGTAAGCTGGCAGAGCAGTCTCAGACATCCGGCACACAGATTGCCACCTTGATTGCCGAAATTCAGCATGAAACCGAAACAACAGTGAAGACGATGGACAGGGTCACGACTGAGGTGCAGGATGGACTGCAGATTTCCAAAGCAACCATTGTCAAGCTGGGTCATGCGATGGAAGGCATTCGAGAGACAACGCCTCAGGTAGAGGAGGTCGCTGCGATTGCAGAGCAAATATCAGCCAGTGTACAAGAAATTGCAGCGACAGCCAACGAGCTGGCGACGATTGCAACCGGTAATGCCGCCACATCTGAGGAAGTTGCTGCCTCCTCACAAGAGCAACTGGCTTCCATGGAGGAAATATCAGCTTCTGCACAGTTGCTTTCAACGATGGCTGCTGATTTGAAGGTAATGATCAGTCGTTTCAAATATTAAAATGAACTTGAACCCTATGGAATGTATAGTACAATGAATGCTCGGGACAGTTCTTTAAGCCTTATGGCATAAGGAATCTGTCCTGAGTTTTTTTATATTTTCGATATCTCACAAAACATGGAAGATTATAAGGGGGCGAACACTTGGTTCGAGA
>NZ_WUDQ01000358.1:0-3823 GCF_009827695.1 Paenibacillus sp. OT2-17
TGACAAGGTAATGAGACGTCAGCCTTGGAGAATGACCTTTCGCTATGCGGCAGAAGGCGTGATGTATGCTCTGCGTACGCAAGTAAATATGCGGATACATGTGGCCGTGGCGCTCCTTGTCATTGTAGCAGGCTTAACTCTGCACATCTCCCGGCTCGATTGGTTATTCGTCTGCGTGGCTATCGCTATAGTCATTGTAGCCGAACTGTTCAACACCGCTGTTGAAGCAGCGGTGGATCTCATCTCACCTGATATTCATCCGCTGGCCAAAGCGGCTAAAGACACCGCCGCCGGAGCCGTGCTCCTGGCAGCGGTTTTTGCTGTAATTATTGGTATATTTGTGTTTTATAGGCCTATGTTAACGTTAATTAGTTCGCTGTTTTAATGGAAAAACCAAAATAAAATAGGTGCTTAATCGCGCTGGAGGAAATGAAATGGCTAAGAAACACTTTAAATCAGGCTTTGTCGCAATTGTTGGCAGACCCAATGTCGGAAAATCAACACTGATGAACCACGTCATTGGGCAGAAGATCGCCATTATGTCAGACAAGCCACAAACTACACGCAACAAAATTCACGGCGTATTTACTACAGAGGACACACAAATTGTATTTTTGGATACACCCGGGATTCATAAGCGCCAGTCAAAATTAGGAGATTACATGAATCAGACTGCTTTTAATACGTTGGGTGAAGTAGAAGCGGTACTTTTTCTTATTGACGCTGCTGAGGGTCTAGGCGGTGGCGACCGTTTTATTGCGGAACAGCTTAAACAAGTAAAAACGCCAGTTATCTTGGTGCTGAATAAAATTGATCGCATTGAGCCGGAAGCGTTGTTGCCCCTGATTGAGCAGTATCGCAAGTTGTACGACTTTGCAGAAATCATACCGATCTCAGCCAAAATGGGCAACAATGTAAACACCCTGCTGGAGCAGGTGCAAAAATACTTGCCAGAAGGTCCGCAATATTATCCGGATGATCAAATTACCGACCATCCAGAACAGTTTGTCATCTCCGAACTGGTTCGGGAAAAAATTCTGCATATGACACGTGAGGAAGTCCCCCATTCTATTGCGGTTATGATTGAAGACATGAAAGTGCAGGATAATGGGGTAGTGCATATTATGGCTGTTATTTTTGTAGAGCGTGACTCCCAGAAGGGGATCATTATCGGCAAACAGGGAGCCATGCTCAAAGAAGTGGGCAAACAGGCCCGCCAGGATATCCAAAACCTGCTAGGCTCCAAGATTTTCCTGGAACTTTGGGTTAAGGTCAAAAAAGACTGGCGCAACCAGGAACACGTCCTTCGTGACCTTGGCTTCCATCGCGACGCTTAAAAACAGAAATCGATTCTACGTCACTTTAGTTCAAGGGTTTATTGAGGCTAAAAAATTGATATTAAATAAATATGTATAGTTTTTGTGAGTATCATAAAAAAAGCCGTCCCGATCTCTATGACTGAGATAAGTAACAGTTTTCTGGTCATTCAAAGCGCCGCGCATATGCGGCGCTTAACTCTTGCTCTTTTTACCCCTTTCTTCCAGTGATGAAATAAGGAGTGCTTTTAAAAGAGTTATTGTAACTGTGTGCACGTTGCAGCGGAGCGGTGTTATAACCCTCATACAGCAGCCTTTTTTAACGCAATCCATTTATTTCATCGCATACTTCTCCCCTCTTCGCATCATCCTATTTTTGAGATGCAAACGTCATTTCCGAAGAAAGGATGAATACGATTGCGAGATTTTTCGTGGAAGTATTTTGCGATGACTGGAGATGTCGGTGCGTATCTGTTATATCGGGAGAGCGCCGTGACAAGGGAGCAAGACGCGGATGAGGGAGAGTCGGACGAGCATGAAGAAGCCCGTGAATAGTACAAGCCACTGGCTTCTTCGCGAATGTTTGGGGGAAGAGGCATGCTTTACAGGGTGGAAGGAATCGTCATCCGCAGCATGGATTACGGTGAGGGGAACAAAATTATTACGCTTTGCACCGAAAGCGGAGGCAAAGCAGGCGTGCTGGTCAGAGGTGCAAAAAAGTCCAAAAGCCGTCACGCTGCTTTAACGCAGCCGTTTACGTACGGTGAATTCGTTTTTTTTCGAAACACAGGCTTAGGCACGTTGAATGCCGGTGAAATCATCCAATCCCACCATACATTACGCGAGGATATTACTAAAGCTGCTTACGCTTCTTATGCTTGTGAATTACTCGATCGGGTGTTACAGGATGAGGAAACAGGCGCGTTCTGGTTTAAGCAGCTTAAAGCATGTTTGGAGGCGCTGGAGAGTGGCAAAGATCCGCTGATCGTCATGAGTATTTATGAATTTAAAATATTGCAGGCGGCCGGATATGCTCCTCAGCTTGATGCATGTATTTCAAGTGGTCAACAATGTGCTGATGAAGATATGTTTGTCAGTCCGAGGCTGGGCGGAGTTTTATGTCGGAGCTACAAGCATTATGATCCAGCTGCATTGAGCGTGACTCCACGTACATTGAAGTTGCTGCGCTTGTTCGCCAGAATGGATTTGAATCGGCTCGGCAACATTGACGTAAAGGACTCCACAAAGCTGGAGATCAAACATGTCATGCGTCAGTTCATGGATATGCAGTTGGAGGTCAAGCTGAAATCCCGCAATTTCTTGGATCAGCTCGACAAGTACGATATGTGAAACGCCCTATTCTCTTGACTGTATTGCTGAAAACGTGTAATATCCTACTATATATCTCCTTTGGGAGCAGATGCATTGAACGAGAAAGTAGCGGGATGTATTCTCTGTAATTAGCGAGTTGGGGACGGTGTAAGCCCAGTGGGAATTCTTCGTGAACAAGGCACTCGGGAGCGTCTGAATGGACACGGAAAAGAGGATTACGATCTGATTGGTGATGTAGGATCGCAATCAAGTAGGGTGGAACCGCGGGAGTCAGCTCTCGTCCCTACGTCTGTACAGGCGTAGAGGCGGGGGCTTTTTGCTGTCTCTAGCAAGGCTTTTGGGATAAAATAGCCCTGTACATACGAGCTTAATGAGAAGAAATCACCAACATTTGAGGGAATTGGAAAGGGAGCGTGTACCAATGAATTTTCAGCAGATGATTTTAACGCTGCAACAATTTTGGGCTGAACACAACTGTATTATTGTACAGCCGTATGACACGGAAAAAGGGGCAGGCACGATGAACCCGATGACGTATTTACGTTCGATCGGACCTGAGCCGTGGAACGTAGCTTATGTTGAGCCTTCTCGTCGTCCGTCAGACGGACGTTATGGTGAGAACCCGAATCGCCTGTATCAGCATCATCAGTTTCAAGTAGTTTTGAAGCCTTCACCGGATAACATTCAGGAATTGTATTTGGAGAGTTTGAGCCGTTTGGGCATTAACCCTTTGGAGCATGATATTCGTTTCGTCGAAGACAACTGGGAAGCACCAACGCTGGGAGCGTGGGGCTTAGGTTGGGAAGTATTGCTGGACGGTATGGAAATTACCCAATTCACCTATTTCCAGCAAGTGGGCGGTATTGATGCCAGTCCGGTTGCCGTAGAAATCACGTACGGTATGGAGCGTCTTGCTTCCTACATCCAGGACAAGGAGAATGTGTTCGATTTGGAGTGGGTCAATGGAATTACGTACGGTGATGTCTTCCACCAGCCTGAATTTGAGCATTCCAAGTATACGTTCGAAGTATCTGACGTCAAAATGCTCTTTACTCTTTTTAATATGTACGAAGAAGAGGCAAATAAAGCGATGGCGCAGCATCTTGTATTTCCAGCCTATGATTATGTGCTGAAATGTTCTCATGCGTTCAACTTGCTGGACGCTCGCGGAGCGA
>NZ_WUDQ01000359.1:0-3814 GCF_009827695.1 Paenibacillus sp. OT2-17
CGCTGGTTATACCGGAACTGATGCGTATTCTGATGGACGTGAAGGGCTTGGGCTGGGACGAAGCATGGGATATTACGACGCGAACCGTTTCATATACGAATCATACGATATTAAGTGAGGCGCTGGAACAATGGCCTGTCAATATGGTACGGGAGCTACTACCTCGTATTTCCTTGATCATTGAAGAAATTAACAAACGTTATTGCGCTATGCTACTGGAGCGTTACCCAGGCCAGGACATCAAAATTGGTGAAATGGCGATTATTCACGGTGAACAAATCCGTATGGCTCACTTGGCAATCGTCGGCAGCTACAGCGTTAATGGGGTGGCTGCGCTGCATACGCAAATATTAAAGGAACGAGAGATGAAGTCGTTTCACGAGCTGTACCCTGACCGTTTTAATAATAAAACAAACGGGATTGCCCATCGCCGCTGGCTGATGCACGCTAACCCGGAGCTGGCAAGCTTGTACGATGAGACCATCGGCACACGTTGGAGGACCCGTCCAAGGGAGCTCATCGACCTGCTTCGTTACAGTGGGGACGAGTCGTTCAAAGAACGGATACAGGCGATTAAGCGAAATAATAAAGTCAGGCTCGCTGAGCATGTTTTTGCAAAACAGGGAGTACGACTGGATACGTCCTCCATTTTTGATGTACAGGTCAAACGGTTACATGGTTATAAGCGACAACTGCTCAACATTTTGCATGTGATGCATTTATACAGTCAGCTTAAAAGTAATCCTGGCCTGGATGTGACGCCACGCACGTTTGTTTTTGGAGCCAAAGCCGCCCCCAGTTATTTTCTCGCCAAACAGACGATCAAGCTTATTAACAACGTGGCGGACACGATCAATCGGGATGTAGATGTCAAGGACAAGCTGAAAGTCGTTTTCCTTGAAAATTATTCGGTCTCGCTAGCGGAGCTGATTATTCCTGCGGCGGATGTCAGTGAGCAGATTTCCACGGCAGGCAAGGAAGCCTCAGGCACAGGGAACATGAAATTTATGATGAACGGTGCGCTCACAATAGGTACATTGGACGGAGCCAATGTTGAAATGCATGAAATGGTAGGGGATGCCAACATGTTCATTTTTGGATTGAAGGTGGATCAGATCGAGGCATATTACCGGGACGGCCAGTATTCGGCGCGCAAAACAGCCAATAGTGACGAAAGACTGCGTGAAGTGTTGGATCAACTCGTGAACGATGCTCCTTTTACGCGGCATGAACGGGAATTTGAGGCCATTTATCAATCCCTGATTGATCATAATGATGAATACTTTGTGCTCAAGGACTTCGCACCCTATGTGGATACACAGGTTCATATTGAACAAGTGTATCGGAATCCCTCGGAGTGGACTCGGCGTGCTATTGTCAATATGGCACACTCCGGTAAATTTTCTAGTGATTGTACGATTCAGCAGTACGCGGCTGAGATTTGGGACATTGTGCCTCTCCAAAACGATGTCAACAAGCGAATTCTGTCCTAAAACGGCGAAACAGGCGGAATAACATTGCTTTTCGAACGCTGAGGGTTATAATGACAGTATAGACATAAGTAAGGATGGGAGCTGTATTGACTCATTCCTGAACTTGAATAGTACTGTTGAAGGAGTCCTCCTATTGATAAAGCTCAATCCGAAAAGGCTCAAACCTCATAAATCGAAGAAGAAATATAATATGTTTCAAAATATATGGCGTGCGATTCGGCTGAATTTCATCAAGCTATTGCGCGCCCCTGGTGGAGTTAAAAAGATCTCTTTGGGCTTCGCCATTGGCTTTGCGCTGGAGATGATTGTGATTTCCACGGCTTCTCTGGTATACCTTGTTTTTTATCCGATTGTTCGTCTGTCCGGCGGCTCGTTGCCTGCGGCCATTGTGGGTAACGTTGTAGGTAAGCTAACCTTTTTGCCAATTGTACTGATGCCATTCGCCAAGCAAGTGGGGGCTTGGATTTATCCATCCCATTATCCGGTACATGTCAGGGGCGGACGACTTCACGAGCATTCTTTTATGGAGCTGTTTCACGGCAACTGGTCTGTATTCAGAGACTTGCTGCACGGAGGCTTGCACATCCTGATCGGCATGTCGATTTTCGGTGTGGTGCTGGGCATTATCTCGTATTTTGTCATTCAGGTTCTGTATAATCGTTCGCTGCACAAACGGTTGGAAAAGCGGAAGTTGCGTCATGGTGCAGCATTTTCGGCGGCCAGACTGCTGAAGAATGGATAACGATGCATAAGAAAGAAGCTCTTCGAGCCTATTTATTAGGTCCGAAGGGCTTCTTTGAGTTGGGGCAAGAAACTTTTATTTTTGTATTACGTCTAAGGAATATATGTATCCATTCTTTTAAGTCTCTTTTGAGACATCAGGAGGAATTGCCCCATGAAAAAATGGAGTATCCATGCTTTTGGGAACGGCTCCAGTTGCATGGGCACAGCAGCCCGCCGCTGCCATAGCTCAAAACGCACAAACTTCTGTTAACTTGGACCCAACCGCCACTAAGCGTTTAACAGATGTGCTGAACACATTAGCGGGGAAACAAACAATAAAGTTTACAAGCGCTGATACTGCTTTTGACTCATGGACGGTAAACGGTACTTTGAGCGGGACAGCTAATGCTGATTTCATCCAAAATTACGATTCCAAAAAGGGAATCGTGCAATCCACCAGCATTATTTATGATGCGGCTGATCTCAACAAAGTTATGGACAATAATCTACGCAGCAAGGTTGCATCGTTCCTGAAAACATTTGATTCTGATGGAGTGTTTAAAACGGATGCTGTCTGGCGTGTATATTCACCGGATGACGAAGGAGAACTCAAAAATTATTGGGTGCTATGGGGGCATGACCAGAGTCTCTACATTGACCTTGATCAAGGAAATAAAATAACGGCCAGCATAATGTATTCGCTCAAAGACGTTAAAGCTTCACTGTCCAACAAAGCGAATCGTTCGCTTAAAACACTTGGTATTGCTTCGAGCAATCCGTTTGAATATGTGTTTCGTCAGCATGAAGGCAATGATACCGTTTGGAATTTCCGGGACGATAATGATTTAAACAACGTGCTGATTGGCATGAAAACCGGTAAAGTGTGGGCCGTAAAAAACGAGCTTGGCATGGATTGGACGGGGGAAAAGGATTTTGTCAAAGCATTCGCTAAGCCAAAGCTCAGCCAAACTCAGGCTCTTTCAGCCGCGAAGTCGAAAGTGCAATCTCTTTTCGGAATTAACCTAAAAGGATATACCGTAAAAATTAAGGATAACGAGTATACGTTCTCCCACAAAGGCGCGGTTACTGTGGTGGGAAAAATCAATAAAAAAGGAGCATTATATTCCCTAGAGGCTATGCCCGCGAATGGAGTTCGAAATTAAGCAGAATGATTTTATTGAAAAGCGTATGATCTCTATAAGAGGCATACGCTTTTTACATATTTTGTAACAAGATTGGCTTCATTCGCTCGAATCGTTTACAATACGTGTGCATACAACAATGGACGACAGGTTAATGTACATACAAGGAGTGATGAAGTTGCGGAAGATATGGCAAATCTACTTAACAGACTGGAGAAATGTATTCAAAGTATCGACCGGGACTTTATTAGTCATTGGCATCATTCTTTTGCCTTCTGTCTATGCATGGGTGAATTTGAAAGCGATGTGGGATCCGTATGCGAATACATCTGGGATTAAAATTGCAGTAACCAGCCAAGATCAGGGTGCAGAAGTGAATGGTAAAAAGATTAATATCGGCGATGAGGTTTTGCATAACCTTCAAAATAACAAGAAGCTGGGTTGGACTTTTGTCAA
>NZ_WUDQ01000035.1:0-21359 GCF_009827695.1 Paenibacillus sp. OT2-17
ACCATCTCACTGGCTTGCACAGCCGGATTCAGCGGACTGGAGCAATTCCCAAAAGATTTTATGTTCACTCCGGGCACATAATCTCCAATATTCATCTGAGCTTTATTTTTGACAAACACCCCATGGCTAAAAGGGCGCTTCAAACGCGTGGGCTGTGTACCGTAACTACAGCTTAAAATCGCACCTGCCACGACATAGCTTTTTTTCGCACCTGTTCCAGGCTGCACAATTGCTTCTTCCATACGGATTATTCCTCCTTTGTGGCCATCTCCACTTTTTGCACACGAACACCTGTAAATGGACGACGCAGCAGACTTTCCGCTACCGCGAGATTGATATAGATATGTGCTTCCAACAAGCCGGCAATCCGAAATATAGAGGATTCGATTTTCCCGTGTTTAAGTACCAGCTGCTTCAAGGTGTGGTCGGGATACCACTCGGTTTGTGAGGAAAGACAATCCACCACAGGTGGACGCAGTATCCAGTACACATCCTGCCTGGCTTTCTGAAAATCGGTAAGTATAGCGGCCTTCCATTCCAGCTCCGGCATATATTTTTCCAACAGGGCTTTCATGGAGTCTGAAACCAGTGGCAAAGGGAACTCCAGAAAATCCGGATATACGGTTCGTGGATCTGTATGTACTGCTAAAAACAGGGGAGTGTCCTCCGCCTGAAGGGTATGACCCGAAAGGATATCCTCCACCTGCAAGGGAGACAGGGGCGCAGTCTCCACCCGATGCTTTACGCGCTCGTCCACCATGAGTCGGTAATACCTCATGACATCCACTCCCCTTTACTCACTGCATCTGTTATCTGTGTAGCCAGGGGCGCTTCTATAGCAGCAAGGCCAATGGCTTCACTTAGTTGGTCATCTGTAAAGCTTACCCGGTGTAGTTTTGCTCCTGTAAAATTAGCGTTTACTAAACATGCACCTATAAACGAAGCGTCAGTAACATCGGCTCCTACAAAGCAGGCACCTGTTAGATCCGCGCTGTTAAATAAAGCTCTTTGCAGCGCGGCATCTTGGAAAGTAGCTCCTTGAAGCTGTGCATGTTGAAAACTAGCTCCCTGTAAATTAGCTCTTGTAAAATTCACTCCATCCAATCCTAACGGTTCCCAATCCAGCCAAGCATCCGATCCATATTCGCTATTGCTTATCACTTCGTCCAGTACAGCCTCTTGCAGGGAACAGCCACTGAAATCGGCTCCATGAAGCAGGCTGTGCGAAAGGTCGGTTCCATCTAGCTGAGCTTCTTGCCATACCGTGCCTACGAGGATACAGTGATGCAATTGACTTTGTTGCATCCCGATCTGGCGAAAGACTGTATAGCGAAAATCCAAGGAACTGTAATTTCCATCCGACAGTTGAACTTGAGACAGTGCTTGGTAGCTGTAGGCCGATTCTTCTTTTTCCTCCAGCCAAGACTTTATTATGTTTGCATCCACGGGTCTTCGATCTTCCCGATACACGGAGACACTATGATCCATATACTCTCCGACGCGAATCTCAAAAGCTTCTTCACGATCCAACGCCTCAAACTCTGGTAGGTGGACTGCTTGCTTCATAGCCTGACGAACTAGACTAACGATCATCGTATGAAGATATCCCGCTGCTTCCAGCATGATCTGTTCCAATTCAAGTTCGGAAAGGGAGACTTGTTGCTTCAAAGTTTCAGCCCCAAGTTGTTCACGTAATTGAGTCCAATAGAGAAAAATCCAACTTGCATCGTACTCCAACTGAACGGGCTCAGCATCAAGCATCCATAAGGCATCCGTAGCTTCAACAAGATAAACGGGCTTCTGTTCAAGCCATGTGGTGCGCAGCATAGAGTAGGTGATGTAACCGATATGACCTTTACGACCTGTGAGTTGTTTTTGCCGAACCAGCTCACAAAAGGCGCGAAAATGTTCTACTATATGCTGTAATCTTTGTGTTTGTGTTGATTTACATTTCAACGCCCATTCTTTGCGAATGAAAGACCAAGCCTGATGAAGAGCCGTTTGTTGTTGATCTAACACATCTGTTTGCTTTTCCATGTCTAATCATCCTTAATTCGACTTCACTTCGCTGCCTTTCATATCCGCCGATCCGCTTAATTCAATATGACTACCATTACAATCCATACGGAGCTGACTACCTGCGGACAGACTCATCGTCTTCCCCGCAGACAGGCTGAGATTGCCTCCCGCCGTAATATTCACCTGTTTGCTGCTCGCAATATGAATGCCTTCTTTATCGTCCAGTTTGATATAAATAGCGCCGTCCTTACCTGTAACGACCAGTTCATCCGGTCCCAGTCGAATTTCCTTGCCATGCGGGGTACGCCATATTTTCATTTGCGGATTGGAAAAATGGTTATGCGTACTCTTGCGATCTGCCCTTCTCACGGCACTACCTGCAACGCCGTCTTCTTCCCGACTACCGGGGAAATAGAGGGAAACTGAATCGCCTTTTTCTGGCATGACATACCAGCCGGTATGGCCACCGCCACTGTACACAGTAGAATAGTTGAACCAGTGTGCTTGGTTTGTGTCCTGTTGTTCATCACAATCCAGATGAATGCGCACCTGATCCTGACGTACGTCCAGCACAATACCGCTTAATGAGGCTCCTGCCAGCTTATCCTGGTAGTAGCTTTTTTGCCGAAATCCTTGGTAAGAACCCAACACATACTGATGCCGCAGCAGTCCCTGACTCATGGCGGTGTAGGCTTCCATCACATATAGGTTATGCCCCTGAAAATTCAACTGAGCGCCCAAGTCGAGTACCTCATCCGTTTCTACCTCATAAAAAATAAAATCGTGTTCACTCAGCTTGGTTTGCTCATTCTCCTGAAAATAACGAAAAGGAAGCAATTGCTTACGTACGGTATAACGGGTATGATCCAGTATCGCCTGTGCAGGGCTGTCCTCAATACCAAAATAAAATTTGGGACTATCAAAACGGGCTACAGGCATCAGACTCGTATGATAACGAGAGGCTATGCGTCTTAAAAACGCCCAGTCTGTCTCCTGATACTGAATGGCAAGCCGTCCGATGGCTTCTCCGCTGGTAGCCCCGTCGATCACATCCAGTCCTTCATAGTCCTTACCTATGTGCTCCAGCATTTGAGGAATCGTCATTTTCGTATACTGAAAAGAACGAGTACGCTGCTTCATGTCCATCCGGTAAGTATGGGAAATAGCTTCCACCTCCAGATAGTACACACCTCGCACGACTTTTACCTCGACCGAGAGGGCAATCCCACTAAATAGCGGTTTGCTTGCGCCAGATTCATCTTGTTGACTGACTTCAATGATGGTATTTTTTTCTGTCGTTTCCACATAACTGTCTTGCAAGTCTTCGGGGATAATACCTGTAAAATAAAGCCGAGTATGCTCGTTAATTTTTTTCGTTAAGGTAAGCTCCTCCAGATCAATTTGTTCATAAGGGTGAATTTGAATTTGATCGTATCCCAGACTCATGGTGTAGTCATTCCTTTCTCATTTGTACAATAGGCAGGGGGTGGAAGGACAGAAAGGGATTGAGCCCAGTATTCTGCTACAGGTAACCAGACTTCAAGATCTGCCTCCAGACAGCTAAAGGAACCTATGACAACTCGTCCATTGTGGATGAAGAGCAGCATTTCGTTGTATAGATTACCGTCGATCCCCGCCGCCACAAAACGAATCTGCCCAACTGAAAGTCCAGAACAGTTGGTGACCATTTCGGTACCTAACCAGTTGCGAATCGGTTGTACAGACCGTAAAATATCCGCCATTTGCTCTACAAAATCAGGCAGTTCTTCCGCTTCCAGAGCGGTATCTGTAGGATTAAAAGTGATATTGATGGTCTCCTCAGATGAGGTATAAATGACCTTTGGTCGATGCTCTGAAGGATATTTGATTATAGCTTGCTCCATTGGCATAGGAGTGAAGGACTTGGGGATGTAGAAACCAATCTCTCCGTGTAGTATTGTAATGGGCTCCAACGTGAGATAATCATTTTCAACATGAAGTAGCTTTGTTTCTTCAAACATGGAACCGTCCAGTTCCGATTTCTGGGTTTGAGCTTGGATGGATTTCACATTATCGTTATTAGCTGTCTTCTGATCCACCATTTTAGCTTTGAGGCTAAGTATATGCTCGTCTAGATAGTTCATAGAAAGCCCCCTTTTAGAAAAATACACGTTTGTACTTGAATATGTAAAGATGGGAGGAGATATTTAAGTACAGAACCAACATATGTATTTATCGGTTAAAAGAGAGATTTAGTTTACAAAATGAACCATTCGTTGGGGGACATTGTTCGATTTTAGATTCTATTTCATTCCATAACGCCTTTTTGCCGTAATAATTCGGTTGTAGTACTCCAAAGTAGGCGTTGCATCTTGATATCCCCACCAGGATATGCCGGCACAATCAGCTTACCAGTACCAACATTAAAATACCCGCCTGTCACTTCTTGATATTGGGATTCTGTTGCTAAACGAATAATAATTTCTGCTCCTCTCCGTGGGTCTCCGATATGCAAAGCGTTCAATATTTTTGCAAGTACCGAAGAAAATCCTAACTCACGGCCAAGGCCGGTAACGTTAAAGCCTGGATTAAGTGCGTTAACTACGATTCCGGTTCCATCCAATTGACGTCCAAGTTCTTCTGTAAACATGATATTAAGAAGTTTAGTCTTTCCGTATATCTTAGATGAACCTCTTGCGGTAAATGCAGATGTATCTATTAAATCCTCCGGTAATTTTAATTCACCATGGTTGCGTGACGCTTCAGAAGCTACATTGACGATCCTAGCATTTGTGGATTCCATGAGTGAATTGAGTAGTGTATGCGTTAACAGCCACGGGGCAAGATAGTTTACGGCTATCATTTCTGCCAAACCCTCTGAGGTTATTCGCTGTTCAAATCCATGTAATCCAGCATTGTTCACTAATACATCAATCTTTGGATAATTAGCTTTAATTTCATCCCCAATACGTTTGACATCTTTCATAAGAGACAGGTCCCCGAAAAAAAAGTCTACCTTTGTACTTGGCGCCAAGTCTCTCAGAATATTTCTAGTCGTTTCAGCACGCTTTTCATTTCTGGCTGTTAAGACTAGATGTGCTCCGCGTTGGGCTAATTCAATTGCTACCCATTGTCCAAGACCGTTAGTAGCACCAGTGATTACAATAATCGGGTATGTCGACATATAAATCATCCTCCAAATTCTCGATCTAATTACATTCTTATTCATGTCCACGCTTTACGGTTGTGGATGCTTTATACTGTAGATCTTCTGCTTGACACTTACCAAAGTTGAAAATATGATTGACATATATCAAGTATATGTATTTTGATTGATATATGTCAAATATATTCGTACTAATTTGAATAAGGTGGAGACATATGGATAATAAAAATCAACATCCAAATTCTACAAGAGAGCAATTAGAACTGAATCTTGGTGAACAACTTAATGCACTTATAAGCGCGTCACATGCACTCAATGTAAGAACTGCGGCACTTTTCGATCCATCATTACAACCTGCGGCTTTTCTGATCGTACGCTGTCTTCTTTCATACGGCCCGGTAAGCGCTACATTTTTGGCAGAATCCACCGCTATGGATCGAAGCTCTGTCAGCCGTCTTGTTACTCAGCTTAAGCAATTGGAATATGTAAAAAGTGAAACTCACCCTGAGGATCGCCGGGGTGTGTTGATATCCCTGACAGCTAATGGTCGTGGAAAAGCCTTGGAAGCTTTAAAAGAAAAAGAAAAAGAGTTTTATCAACGTATTTCAACATGGGAGGATTCCAAACTTGAAGCATTTATTGGGATGCTGAATTGTTTTAACGGTCAAGATTGTGAGGATTAATGAGTTTAGACATAAAGCATCGTATGATGAAAATAGGGGGTATTTCAAAAGTGAAAGAAAAAAATGTTAGGGAAATTAGGGTATCTGATTATCATGATATTTATTTGTTGAACCAAGATTTTAACCCCAATCTATATCTATTTCCTGAAGAAAAAGTAAAAGAGAAGATTGAATTGATTACAAAGGAATCAAAAGATATGATCTTTGTTTATGAAGAAAATAACGAGGTGTTAGGATATATTCATGGAAGCCCATATGAATTACTTTTTTCTGAATCTTTGGTAAATGTACTAGGATTTGTTGTTAAAGAAAAGTATAGAAATCAAGGTGTAGGTAGCATGTTGATTGAGCGTCTTGAACAGTGGGGAAAGTCCCATGGATTTTCTGGGATCAAACTATTATCTCACCCAAGTCGGATACAGGCTCACAGGTTCTATGAACGACGTGGCTATATGTTTACCAAGGATCAGAAAAATTTTATAAAAAATCTCAAATAAATACATATTCATTCATCATTGAATAAGCGGGTTCAAAAGCCTGATCTTTAGCTAGGCTTTGAACCCTTCAATTTTATAGATGAGATCCGCCACTTGCATCAATCCATTGACCAGTTATATCTTCATCTCGGATTTCAAATAGACTTAATATCGTGATATTTATCATTGAAGAAATATGTTTGTTTAGCACTCTAATGCATTACATTAAATTGACCATTGTTCAGAAAATATGAATAGCCTTCCTTTCCATTTCATGCATAAAAATGTCTGCTAATTAGCAGTTGTATTTAGGCGTTTTTTGTCATACAATGCATCTAATGCTACGGACTCGGTCTTAGAAACAGTAAGGTTTGGACGGTAAATAGGACGTGGTTTTCTGGTATATTTACGAATCGTGGAACTACTTTGTTGTCGTTCACTCACGACCACGTCAGTCTGAAAAGTTAATAATGTTTGGGGACAGTTTTCCGGATCATTAGCGTTTGATGATGAACATATACGAAGGGGAGCGTTCTTTTGGAATCGAAACAATTAACGAGAGGGCTAAAGCCACGGCACGTTGAGTTGATTGCGCTTGGAGGTACGATTGGCGTCGGTTTGTTTATGGGATCGGCAAGTACGATAAAATGGGCAGGTCCCTCAGTGCTGCTGGCTTATCTCTTAGCTGGGATTATTATGTTTTTTGTCATGCGGATCATGGGGGAAATGCTGATTCTTGAACCGGTGACAGGCTCATTCGCTACATTTGCTCATAAATATATCAGCCCTTTAGCCGGTTTCTTGACCGCCTGGAGCTATTGGTTTTTATGGGTTACCGTAGGGATGGCGGAAGTTACTGCGATTGGGGTATATGTGGGCTACTGGTTCCCAGATATCCCGCAATGGTTGCCGGCTTTGGCAGGTGTAATTATTATTGCATTGGCCAATTTGGCGGCTGTGAAATTTTATGGGGAATTTGAGTTTTGGTTTGCGATGATTAAAATTGTCGCCATTATCTTCATGTTAGTAGTTGGTACGGGGATGATCTTCTTTGGACTCGGTAACGGTGGACAACCGATAGGTCTATCCAATCTGTACAGCCATGGCGGCTTCTTTGCAGGTGGTTTGAAAGGGTTTCTGTTTGCACTCTGTATTGTAACAGCGGCTTACCAAGGGATAGAAATGGTGGGTATTACGGCAGGTGAAGCTGAAAATCCAAAAACGACACTGCGAAAAGCCATTAAAAACATCATCTGGCGTATTCTGATTTTCTACGTGGGTGCAATCTTTGTCATTGTTACGATTTATCCTTGGAACCAAATAGGCGAGATCGGTAGTCCATTTGTTCTGACTTTTGCCAAGGTAGGAATTGTGGCTGCTGCGGGTATCATTAACTTTGTTGTACTTACAGCTGCGATGTCTGGTTGTAACAGTGGTATTTACAGTGCGGGAAGAATGTTATACACGTTGGCTAAGAACGGACAAGCTCCCAAGTTTTTCGGGAAAGTTTCTCCAAGCGGCGTCCCTAGAAATAGTATAATAACGACCATTTCCTTGCTGCTGGTAGGGGTGTTATTTAACTATTTAATGCCTGATTCCAAACTGTTTCTGTATATTTACAGCGCCAGTGTTCTTCCAGGCATGGTACCGTGGTTTGCATTAGCCATCAGTCAATTTAAATTCAGGAAAAAGTGGAAAGACGAAATGAAGGATCACACCTTTAAATCTCGTTTTTTTCCGATCAGTAATTACATTACCATTATCTTTTTGTTGCTTGTGATCGTTGGAATGTGGTTTAATCCAGACACACGCTTGTCGTTGATTGTCGGGGCATCATTCATGGCGATCGTCATTGTTGGATATTTTGTCTTTGGCATAGGAAAGCGGCAGAGAATTGAAGAATTAGAGGAAAACTAAAAGATTGCTAAATACGTAACATTTGCCGAGCGCAATTCAGATGATCCTGAGTTCGCTCGGCTTTTCTTTTACATGACGAGGGAGGAGCTATGGAAGGGTTGTTACTGAGGTATAGAACCGTGTGGTTATCCTGTTCGCACTACAAGTGTAAATATAGAGACAAAAAAAGTGAGAAGGGAAACTGAGAAGTTGATAATTGCAATACTCTTACGGTTAGCCTTAAACTCTGTAATTCCAGAAAATAAAAATATAAACCCTAGAAAAAATTGCGCGATTTTGTATGAGTCCCTATAGGTGTCTGGGTATGCGAGTGATAAAGAGGAAGAGATCATAACAACTACAGCAAATATTAAAGTGAGGATTCTGTAAATATCCATTTTCTTGAACATAGATAAGTTCCCCCTTCCTATTTATTCCTAATGTATTATATTCTAAGGGTAGAATCTTTGAATTACAAATAAATACAAAAAAGAGGAAATGGACGATAAGATGGTACACAGAATAAAGTGAAGGTGTCCCAAGTAATACTTTGGGGACACCTTCAAAATTAAAATCACTTGTACAACTTATGATTTACATAGCTTACATTGTGCTAATGTCAATCACGAATCTATACTTCACATCAGAAGCTAACACTCGTTTGTAGGCTTCGTCAATCTGGTCGGCCGATATCACTTCAATTTTAGGAACAATATTGTGTTTTGCACAAAAATCCAACATTTCCTGTGTCTCACGGATGCCTCCTATCATTGAACCAGCAAATGAACGGCGATGTCCGATAAGGGACATCACATTTAGTGACAACGGCTCCCCAGGGGCACCGACATTCACCAAAGTTCCATCTAGATTGAGTAGTGCAAAATAAGCATCCATATCGATGGCAGCACTTACCGTGTTAATAATCAAATCAAAGTGCCCAGCAAGTTTTTCAAATGTTTCTGGTTCGCTTGTAGCATAATAGTGATCCGCACCAAATTGCAAGCCATCATCTTTTTTCTTTAATGTTTGTGATAGAACGGTTACCTCAGCACCCATAGCATGTGCAATCTTGATAGCCATATGGCCAAGGCCTCCCATTCCCACAACGGCCACTTTCTTATCTGGACCAGCACCCCAGCGGTTCAACGGTGAATAAGTCGTAATACCTGCACAAAGTAATGGAGCAGCCACGTCTAGCTCAATGTTATCTGGAATTTTCACTACAAAATCCTCAGTTACGACAATGTGGGTAGAATATCCGCCTTGTGTAGGCTCGCCGTATTTGTCAACACCAGCATAGGTAGGGACATTTCCTTTAAGGCAGTATTGTTCCTCTCCTTTACGACAGTTCTCACATTCTCCACAGGAATCGACCATACAGCCAACCCCTACCCGGTCACCAACTCTGTACTTTGTAACCTTAGATCCTACCTCCGTGACAATCCCTGCAATTTCATGTCCAGGTACGAGAGGGTAGTTCACTGGTCCCCATTCACCGTGAGCAGTGTGGATGTCAGAATGGCATATTCCGGCATATTTAATTTCAATCAGAACATCGTATGAATCAAGATCCCGTCGTTTAATTTCAGCCGATCGAAACGGTTTGTCTGGGCCATCGACAGCGCGTGCTTTAGCAGTTATCATAAATAGCCTCCTATTATTTGTATTTTTCAAGAGAATGCAGTTATATCGGTATAAATTGAAAACTAGCTGAAGTCGGTTGAAGTTACCCTTCATTCATTTCCATTTATACTTTTTCTCTTGCAAATCAATGTTAATCCTTATAGTTAACTCTAAGTCAAGCGCAAGTTTATATTCCTTTTGGGAATTTCTGCTCGTACAGGTTCAGGTTCATTACAGCTAATTATATTTCGTTAGATAGCATCTGATTCTACTTTTCCTATAAGGGGACTTTGACATTCAACAAATAACTTGATAGAATTCCCCTTACACCCTAGAGTTAACTCGAAGTCTATGTCATTAAAAATAGGAGATACATGATGAAGACATATTCTATCAGCGAAGTTGCAAAAGAATTGAATCTTACAGCATATACCTTACGTTACTACGATAAGGAAGGACTTATGCCTTTTGTAGAACGGACATCTAGCGGAACAAGATTATTTAAAGAATCCGATATCGACGCTTTAACAATAATTGAATGTCTAAAATCCACCGGGATGCCGATCAAAGAAATTAAAAATTTTATTGATTGGTGTTCTGGTGGGGATTCCACACTACAACAAAGATATGACATGTTTATGGAACGAAAAGCTACTGTAGAAGTACAAATGGAAGAACTTAAAAAAACAATGGAAGTAATTGAACATAAATGCTCATATTACAAAACTGCGTTGGAAGCCGGAACGGAAAATATTCATAAAAACAATAAAATTGGGAGTCTCTTTACTAACTAATATACCAATACGTATAAATTTCCGAAAATCCTAGCTTGGAATAAAGCCGTTATAGACCCCAGTATTCTCTCTCCATAATGCCTTTATTATGTTCTGCTACCCATCCATCATAAAGTAAAGTGGACAGGGGCTGCCAGTTGTTCAAGGAAATTTTGTAGCTCATAGGTGACAAAAATCATCCACACTTTTTTCTAATATTTAACTGTTAATAGAACTATTGAAAAGCTATAATGCTATTAATGATTTGAGTGTACTTTGAGAAAGAGGTTGAGGGTATGGTGTTGAAAAAATGGCCATTATTATTGATGATAGGTATTCTCATGGTGGCATCTGTGAGCTGGAACAGTGGAGTATCTTATGCAGCTACAGAATATACTTGGGATAAGTACAAGGGCACTGAGGTCAAGACATATAGATTGACTGCGGTACCTGGAAGAGTCGAATATATGGATCAGGAAAGGTTTTTTGCAGCTTTAAGTCAAACCCCAAATGTGTATGGAGATTTCAGTGGCTATAAAACAGGGAAAACAACTGGAGTTGTAACCGAGAGTATAACGGATGAGGTGTACAAATTTACAGTTACTGATTTTCTTCGCGATCAAGAGCCTGAGGTTGTAGAGTATATCAATCCCAGAGGCGGAATTCCTCATAGATGGAATGGAACTAGTGATATTCAAATTTTTATGAGAGGGTCAGAAGCGGCTTCTTTGTCTGAGCTGTTTTATGAGGGGACACCCAGTGAAGGACGCTTTCAATTTAATGCTAACGATATATATTTAGTTACATTCTGGTCCAGTACCGTAAGACTTATCAGTGGGATGTCTGCTGAGGCGCTAATAGAGGAAGGTCCTCACACGTTTAAGAATCGGGAGCTTGTAGGTCAAGTAACCAGCGAAGATCCTGCAGCTTATCCGCAAGATGGGATTTCAGAAGGTTATTATTATGTTTTTAAGGGTGCTGGCAACAAAGAATCAACAGCTGATGGAGATAGCCAATAAAACAAAAGAAGAGATAACATTGTGTATGGTGCTTTATACATGATGTTATCTTTTTTATTGTGATGCTCGCATTAGAAAATTTAGTAATGAAAAAATGCTGGAAATTTAATTCCCAATGAAAACCATTTTAAAAGATCGGGATATATGCCTTTAAAATAATGACAATTTTACGGATGGAACCGTAATCTATAACTACTTTTTTTGCTGTCTTTATTCAATCCTAGGGATATTATTCCGATAATTCAAGTATATACAGTTTGGTGTTAATTGAAATGAAATCCGTTTGAAAACAAAAGAGATAATTTTCAGAGTTGAAACAGAAGTGCAGGTGGAAGTGACCTGATGCTATATCGTAAAGGAGGTGCAAGGATCCAAATAATATGAAATGTGAAAAAAAGTTAAAACAAATTAGGCAGTACATCGCTGCTTTACTGGCTGTTTGGTTGTTCTGTATACATACTGTGCCTGTTTTTGCAGACAGGGTCTTTAACGATATCGAACATTCCTACGCAGCTGATGCAATTGAAGCCATGGCTGCTCAAGGGTATGTTACGGGTTATCAGGATGGTAGTTTTCGACCTGTGCATTTTATTTCGAGGCAGGAATGGGCGAGCATTTTCGTTAAAACCTTAAAACGAACTTCGGTTAACAAAAGCGTTGCTTCTTTTAGTGATGTGTCACCGTGGGCTCTACCCTATGTGCAGACCTTGCAAGCAGAGAACATTACCAAAGGAATTAGTGATCAGTTATTCGGTGCAAAGCATAATATGACCCGTCAGGATATGGCGGTGTGGTATGCCAGGTATTTCGGCGTTTCTGAAGATACCCGCGCTTCCGATAGATCTAGTTTTGTGGATCAGGCTGATATATCAGACTATGCACAAACGAGCGTATGGCTGATGGAACGGTTGGAGCTGATCGAGGGGGATACGAATCATTATTTCCATCCCAAAGAGTCTGTGAGACGGCAGGATGCTACACTGGTAGCATATCGGATATGGCTAGGCGGTGACGGTCTGAGAGAACGTGCTAAGCGTTTGCTGGAATCATTAGGAAATGGAACTGCAATGACGAATCAGCCAGCCAGTCCAACGGAATCGAGGAAGATCGTGGTCGACCTGGCGCCGGAAATCAGTCACCAGCGTGCGAATCCGGAGATCGAAGAGCCTAAAAGCCATAGTCCAAGACCCGATCCACCGGTATCTCCGGTAACACCAACAGAGCCGAAGCCGGAACCGCCAATTATACGACCAGAACCTAATCCCAAACCACCGGTGATACCACCAGTGACACCGCCAGTGATACCACCAATCATACCGCCAGTGACTCCGTCAGAACCACCGGATCATTCGTCGGATTTCGTGGTGGATGAGGTAGTAATCAAGGCGCCCGAGTTGGTCAATCAACCGGAAACGTATCCTTCGTATCAGCTGTCCTTTGATCTCTACAATAAAGGGCACTTGGTAAGCATTCCCGCTGTTAGCGTCACAAGTGTCACCTACACATTTAGTGATACATTAGGTGTATTTGATGAACATGGGAAAATTGCGCATTCCGAAAATATACCTGCTGCTGATGGTTATATTCCTGTAGAGATGGAAGTCACCATTGCTAAACCTTATCGGGTACTTAAAGCACAGACCAAGCTGATCGTGAGAGGGAAGACTCCTCCGGTAGAGGACCCGACTGTAATCAGGTCCGTATACTTGGCGACGTACACCATTTCACAGGCCACTACTCTAGACCCTACAGCCTGGAGCATGCCCTATGTATTTCAAAATGCAAAGGGAGAGGTCATACCGTCCGGTCTATTGCCGTCAGACTTGAAGCTTCGTATAGAGGATTCCAGAGGGATATTTGACGAGGATGGACATATTGCCAACCTGCATCTGATTCCTGCATTGAACTCTGTCATTCCATTCAAGATTGAGGTTGAATCACCCTCTCAGGGAATTCACTTCATATCCGATGCCGAGTTAACTGTAGTACCAGGAGCACGCAAAAAGCAATATTTTGCTATCTCCATGATGCTACAGGGAAAAGATGCGGGCAGTACGACCACGGTAGAGCAAATTGAGCAGTCGCGTCAATTGCTGATGGATCACTTTGGTACCAACTTAAAAGTGACGTGGGCCATGGAAAATAGATTTATTTTTGTGGAATCAAATCGTCCGCAGCTTAAAAAGGTTTTGGAATACGTGGATCAGTATGGCGATGAAGTCGGGATTTTGGATGGGTATCCGAATAATCTGTTTGATCTTCCTGAATGGGAAGCACAGATGAACGAGTGGTTGTATATGTATCGTTATAATGCCCTCAATGAGCTGCACCAATCTGGTTCGTTGGGATCACCTTCGGTGTTTGAAAGTATGGATACAGACCAATATCGGAAGTATCTGCCTAAATCATTGACCGGCTTTACGGTGAATCCTGAGCAGGCCCAATGGCTTAAGGATCATTTTAAGATTACCTCAGCGATGGGATGGTCGGCTACACAGTATAATGTGAACAACATGTATGGTGAGGGTTCACCTTTGATGCCTTACTGGTCCCATAAGGATAATCCGATTGTTCCGGCACAGGGGCTTACAAATAATAGCGGTATCGTATTTATGAACTCGATTACGATTGATCCCATCGGGTCGCGTTATACCAAAGATTCTTCACGCTGGACTCTCCATCCAGGTGATCCATATGTGACGGAAACGGATGCGGCACCACAACTGTATATAGCACAGCAATATTTAGATAACCCGTATCAACGTTTGAATACAGTAAATTACATGTCCATTATTTTGGATGTCAACTGGCTTGCCAAAAACCATAACATGTCTCAAATATGGGAAAACTTTGTGAAGCACTTCCCTGTTGACCGTGAGGTTGAGATTGTGGGCGTGGACGGGCTGAAACAGATTTATGAATCGATAGCTGGATTGAGTAATGATCATACGGAGTTTTCACTCATGTTTAGAGGCTCAGGTTTTAAGGCAGTTATGGACTCCAATAATTCACCAGCCAATCTGCGTTACTTGTGGACTGAAAACGCCTCACAGCGGATTATTTTATCCAAGGAGGATGGAGATGCGGCATGGTCCATTATTGACTTTACTGACTATACCCGAAATCCGGTTCCGAAGATGGCCTACAATCTGGGTAAGAACACAGATGTAAGCTATGTCACTGGAAGGAACTTTAAGCTGCATCCTACAGCTCCGTTAACAGCAGATGAAATTCAGCGCGTAAAGGATCGTTTAAAGGAAATCTATTTCGCGGAAGAAGTAACTTATCAGTAAGGGTTTGGAATGACAGAATTTTTAAGACTTGAGGTTTTATGAAAAGGGGGTGTCCCAACAGCCATGGAAATGGTTGTGGGACGCCCCTTTGTTTTAGAGAAAAGGTTTTACACCCATTCAATAACCTGATCTACAGATCGCCGAGTTTTGCCACGCGGTTCGTTGAGACGGTATCCAAATGCCACCATACAAGAAATACCGAAATGCTCGGCATCCATAATGCCTTCCTCGGAGAGGATGCGTTCGATTTCCTGTTTATTAAAACCTTCGATAGGGCAGGAATCAATGCCGATTTGAGCTGCGGCAGTCATCATGTTGCCCAGTGCGATGTAGGTTTGTCGGCAGCCCCACTCGAACAAGGCTCTTTTATTTTCCTCCAGCCCAAAATCTGACTTTAGAAAGGCATCATACACTTTCTCTCTGCCTTGAATCACTTCAGCTGGTAATTGCTGCACGTTCTCCATCATACTCTTGATATAATCGGATGAGGCTACCATATCTTCAGGAAGTCTAGAGAGGATGAGTACAAAATGGCTGGCTGTTGGCAGTTGTTTTTGGGCCCCCCAAGAGTAAGGCAGCAGCTTCTCACGCATAGCGTTACTCTGAACGACAACAAATTTCCAGGGTTCAAAGCCAAACGAACTCGGGGATAAACGGCCTGTTTCAAGAATAAAGTCGAAGTCAGAATCGCTAATTTTCTTATGGCTATCAAATTCCTTCGTTGCATGTCTGAACTCGTATGCAGATAAGATTTGATCTTTAGTAGTAGTTAAGGTTTCCATCGTTATTCCACTCCTTATGGATGTGATTAAAATTGACGCTTACCAAGTAACATGCTTAATATTAGAATATACATGATCGTTTTTGAAGTACGCACATTAATGTGCTGTAGTATATAAAATGATACCAAGGAGGAGAAAAGCCTATGCGCAATCGGAAAGGCGGCTTTGGGGAATGTACCGCTGGAAATGATCAGGCGTGTCCTGTTGAGTACACGCTGGACGTGATTGGGGGCAAATGGAAAGGGATTATTTTATATCATCTCATGTATGGGACTAAGCGATTTAGTGATTTTCGGCGGATCTGTCCGGGAATTACCCAGCGTATGCTGACACTCCAATTGCGCGAGCTGGAAGAGGACGGAGTCGTTCACCGTGAAGTCTACCAACAGGTTCCTCCCAAGGTCGAATACTCTCTAACTGAATTTGGAAAAACGCTGATCCCGATTATTAACCTGATGAAGGATTGGGGAGAAGAATATAAAACAAAACAGCGATCACCAGAAAGCAGCCTTCAGCAACCTAGCCCCAATGTGTAGGTTTTGAGACGGCTCCACAAAGAAGACCTGGCCATCATTTTGGCAGGTCTTTTCATTTTTAAAGTGAAATGATGCAAAGTTCGTTTTTCAGTTGACAGTAAGGACGACGCTTGATATATTTCTTACGATATTGATAATCATTATCATGTGTATCGGGAAGATCATCTTCACAATATATAGGGGGCTAATCAGTTGAAAAGAAAATCGTATTTTATGATAACAGCTATGTTACTTGTATTGTCTGTATTCATCAGCGCTTGCGGCGGAAATAATAATGGAAGTAATCCGGCTTCATCTTCAGGAGATAAGCAAGAGTCGGCTTCTACTGGAGAGACTAGAAGCTTTAAAACGGTTAAAGGGGATATTCAAATTCCTGCGAAGCCACAGCGCATTGTAACGGATTTTTACGGTGGAGAATTGCTGTCCGTGGGTGCTAACGTGGTGGGTGTGGAGCCGACTGCGTTTCAAAATCCTTTTCTGACCGATTTGCTGAAGGAAAAAGGAACCAAAGAGGTGGGTGATCCGACCAATTTGGAAAAGACGCTGGAACTCAAACCCGATCTGATCGTGGTTATGAAGGATACGAATTATGAGGCTTTGTCTAAAATCGCACCTACCCTATACATTCCGTACGGTACGACGACTAATATCTATGATACGGTCAAGCTGTTCGGAGATATCACCGGGGAAAAGGAGAAGGCTGAGCAATTTATTGCTGCATTTGATAAAAAGGCCGCTGAAGGTCGCGCACGTCTTAAAGGCGTGATTGACGAAAAGGCAACTTTCGGTCTGTATGAGCTGACGGACAAGCACGCACTTTGGATCTTTGGCGACAATGCGGGGCGGGGCGGACAAGCCGTGTACAATGCGCTTAAACTGAATATGCCAAAGAAAACAGCTAACTCCAAGGAACAAACGGTGCAGCTTTCGATGGAGGTATTGCCACAGTATGACGCAGATTATATGTTCCTGACTACGTATGACCCGGAGAAAAAGGGTGACGCACTCAAGCAACTGAAATCGTCCGCTGTGTGGGGGAATCTTCCTGCGGTGAAGAACAATAGAGTGTTCTTTAACGATTTTGATACGTATTATCGCTATGATCCAATCGCTATTACTGGACAAATTGATATGATCGTAGATATGCTGGTCGAAAGAGAAAAAGAGAATAAAGTTAAACAATAGGTGTGAGATTCTGCGTTGTAATGAATTGCCCAAAACGACTAAGAGATCGCATAATACACGCAGTATATAGCATAAAAAACCAGTCCAACATGAATCATGTTTGGACTGGTTTTTATTTACTATTTCGTTGTAATTTCAATAGTATCTTCTTTTTGTATCCAATCAGTTATTTTTTTGAAGAAATGTTTTAGAACAGGTTAAACACGGTTATGAGCAGACTAATTCGCTATTCGACTGCGTACCATCAACAAGGTTTGTTCTTTGATTTGTCCGATTTCACGGATGAGTGCGGCTGTCTTGGTCTCATAGGAGTATTTGACATCCAAGTCTTTCAGCGAAGCAAGGTTAATGTCGACGGTAAGCAGGGCAGATTGAGCTGCTGCTTCGAACAGGATCGCGCCGATGCCAAGATCCGAAATCACATTTTTATTGGACATTTCCACAATGTTATAGGCTTGCGATAATCCGTCCCGGCATACTTCCAGCAGGCGCATGGGTACCTCAATGGCAGCGATCACCGCTGTCTGTAAGGAATGGGTACGATAGCGCTTTTCTTCGTCTGTTTCCTTGGGCAAACGCAGCGCGGTCATGTACTGTTCAAAGGATTGGATGTCTGCGACCATTAGTTCCTCACAATGTGTAGACAATCTTCCCATGCTGCTAATGACGTCCGTGATTTTTTCATGGATGTGCGCATATTTTTCTCCTTGTGAAAGGTTGGCGGTCATGGAGGTCATAGCCGCGCCTAGTGCCGCAGCTAGTGCGGATACACTTCCTCCGCCGGGGGTAGGCGCTGCACTTGCAGCCTCTTTCAGAAAATGTCCGATGGAATTGTTCCACGACAGTTCACTCATGAATAGACCACCTCTCTGGAGTAGTGTTGCAGATGTATCGCTTTGAGCAGATTTTTGTACAAAATCGCAGTCGTTAAGGTGCCAACACCGCCGGGAACCGGAGAAATGGCATGTACCTTTTCACCCACGTTTGAAGCAGCGTCACCCACGATTTTTCCTTCCAGCGTCTCGTTAATTCCTGCATCCACGAGAATCAGACCAGGATGGACCATATCCTGCGTAATCACATCAGGGCATCCGACTGCGACGAAGGCAATGTCTGCATGGCTCAGATGCTCTGCAATATCACGCGTACCTGCATGACAGGCGGTAACGGTGGCATTTTCTCTTTGCAACATGTGGAAAAGGGGAAGTCCCACTGTCTGCCCGATGCCCACGAGCGTGACATTTTTGCCTGCCAAGGTGTGACCGTAATGCTTGAGCAGCTCGATACAGGCTTGAGGTGTTGCGGGATATAGTCCGGCGTCACCTGTTACGGTAGCCAGCTTGTTATCAGGTGTTATTCCATCAATATCCTTGTAGGGGGCGATGGATTGTTTAATAACGGAGGCAGAAAGATGTTGGGGAAGCGGCAGTTCCAGCATAATGCCATGTACATGGGATGCATCGTTCAGACTGCCGATCAGGTGCAGTAGCTCGGCTTCGCTAACATGACGGTCAAAAGTATGGAGATGAAATGAGATGCCCAGCTTCTCCGCTATTTTTTGCTTGGTCCGTGCATAGTATGCAGATGCCGGATCGCCTTCTACCAATAGGGTCGCCAGATGGGGACGGTGTCCTTGCTGCTTCATTTTTTCTACCTGTGAACGGATCGTTGCATATACTTGCTCAGCTGCTTCTTTGGATTTCATGATTATAGCCATAGTCCGTGCCTCCTCTGAATTTATCGCATGATTTATCAACAGGGTGTCATGGTCTTAAAACGAAAAAAAGTATTTGCACAAGGTCGTCAAGACAGACGAATCCTCTGCAAATACTTCTCCCAGGCGAACGGTACGCTTTTTTTGTATGCTCCCTCGTGGTTCATTCCACTGACTTCGCCAGTCACATACAGCGTTATTATACCTTATATTTTAACAAATAATCATCAGAAAAGAAACCCGCGAACATTTGGAAAACGGGTTGTGTTACTTGTCTATATGACAAATGTCATATACCCGAGCTGACGTTTATGACTACAGCGCCTAGAGGCTTTACCTTATACTGAGATTAGATCAACATGTACGCCTAACAGGATCAAGGTATAGGCGTCATTTTAAAGGAGGATCATAATGAGTATGACACAACTCCCATTAGCCCAATTGAAAAAAAATATGGCTCCCTACGAGAAAATAAACACAAAATCCAGCGTTCTGCAACTCATCAATACCTTGGGTCCACTGATCCTATTGTGGTATGCTGCTTATCTTAGTCTGTCGGTTTCGTACTGGCTGACACTTCCAATTGCCATTGTTGCATCGGGGTTTGTGGTACGGACATTTATTATTTTTCATGATTGTGGTCATCAATCCTTCTTCAAAAGCCGCAAGCTGAACGACATTGTGGGAACGATTACAGGTATTATTACGCTCTGCCCTTATCACCAATGGAAAAATAGTCACGCAATCCACCATGCAACCAGCAGTAATCTGGATAAAAGAGGCACAGGTGACATGTGGGTGCTTACGGTAGAAGAGTACACAGAGGCTTCCACATGGACACGGCTGGCCTATCGCATATATCGAAATCCTTGGGTTATGTTTGGACTAGGTCCGATCTATACTTTTTTGATTTCCTATCGGTTTAATATCAAGACAGCCAAACGCAAGGAAAAAATGAACACCTATGTGACGAATATATCCATCGTTGCCTTGTATGCACTGTTGTCATGGGCTATTGGATGGCAGGCCTTCCTTCTGGTACAGGCACCTATCTTTTTTGTATCTGGTATGTTGGGAATCTGGCTGTTCTATGTACAACACCAATTTGAGGATTCGTATTTTGAGCACGATGAAGAGTGGAGCTATATTAATGCGGCCGTAGAAGGCAGTTCTTACTACAAGCTTCCTAAAGTATTGCAATGGATTACAGGCAATATCGGATTTCATCACGTTCATCACTTGAGCCCAAAAGTGCCAAATTATAATTTGGAAAAAGCACATGAAGCGACACCGTTACTTCAAAAGGCGACCACGATCACAGTAAGTAGCAGTCTGCAATCTTTGAAGTTCCGACTTTGGGATGAAAATACGAAAACCTTTTTGACCTTTAAACAAGTGAGGCCGCTCCTCAGCAAACGTGTTGCAGTTACGAAACCCATCCCTACACCTGTTGTAAGCACAGAAAGAAAATAACTTTGTACAAAACTTTTCTGAAGAGATGTTAAAAAATTGCAGTTTACTTTGAGAAATCTAAAGGGATAACATCCTTTTAGATTTTTTTGTTTATATTGAAAATGCAGTACTTTCATTCTTTGTTTTAGCAAGCGCTATTGACAAATCGATTGTCAACCTTTACATTCTATATATCGAAACGATATATATCGATTATATATAAATTAGCTACATGTAAACAGAGATAAGTTCCCTTTGATTTCAGAAGGATAATTCACTATGCCAGGAAAGAAGGAATAGATTTTATGTTGATTTATGTAATACTTGGGTTCCTCTGCGAAAAGGATATGACAGGATATGAAATCAAGCAGAAGATGACGATAAGCACTTCCAACTTTATTGATGCCAGCTTCGGAAGCATATATCCAATGCTGAAAAAAATGGAAAAGGGGGAGCTTATCAAGTATGAAGAAGTGGTAGAGGAAGGCAGATTCAAAAAATCATATGGTATTACGGAAAAAGGGAAGAGTGAATTTATAGAATGGTTAAAAACACCATGTACTTTTTCCCCTTTTAATTATGAGTATTTGAGTAAGCTTTTCTTCTATAAATATCTTGACGACATTGAGGTTGTTCGTTTGATTGCCAGCTTTCAAACTACTGTCGCCTGTGAATATAACAAGCTTGCCTTGATAGAAGAGAAGCACGTTCATGAGATGGGTGTATATGAGCACGCGACGTTGATGTTTGGCAAAGAATATTT
>NZ_WUDQ01000360.1:0-3805 GCF_009827695.1 Paenibacillus sp. OT2-17
CTTTTATATCGTTGGAAATATCAACAAATGAATGAAGCTGTTTATGTGGATGTGACAAGGTAGTTCCTCCTCTGAAAGGTCAATAAAGTGAAGTGTTATTTGTATTGAACTCATTTTGTCATAACGGCATGTTGCTGAGTAGGGCGGAAGTATGGCGATATAGCAAAAAAAAACAAGCTGGGCTCTGCTTTATAAGAAAAGCAGCCCAGCTTGATCTTTATGGATGTTCCCCTTGGAGCGTTTGGTCCTTCTCAACCTTCTGCCATAAAGCCTCAGTCAGTTCATCTATCGTCTCCTTCATCGCCAGCTTCTCGCGCCAACGACTCGGAATACCGCTTATTCCGTAATAAGCTCCTGCAATTTGCCCGTACACCGCCCCAGTCGTATCAGCATCATCCCCCAGATTCACTGCCAACAGTGCTCCCTCTTCAAATGAAGTCGAATGGTGGAATGCCCACAACGCAGCCTCAAGGGAACGAATGACATACCCGGTTCCTTGTATTTCAGGCGGCTCTTTATGCCGGTAAGATCCCCGAATTATTTCTTCAATGGCTGCCGAATAAGCGGGCTCGTCCTGCCGCCACTTATAACAGACGTCCGCCGATAACATGGATTCTTTGTCCGCTCCTCGCAGACCTGCCACAAGGATTGAAGCAAGCACAGCACAGGACTCCACACTTTCGACTGCTCCATGGGTGGTTCGTGAGCTCATCTCAGCGTACATCACCGCCTCTTCCGGACGGTTCGCATAGGCCATAGCTACAGGTGCAAGCCTCATAATAGAGCCATTGCCGGCAGTCATGGGGTCAACGGACCCACTGTACGGATCTCCGGTAGCTTCGAAGCGATGCAGTGCTGCTCTCGTTGCACCACCGATATCAAAGCACGTTCCCGTGCTGCTCATATATCCCAAGTGGTACCAATTGGTGTATCGGCGCATTTGATCTGCCGGATCAAAGCCATCTTTTCGCACCATACTCTCGGCCAAGCAGAGCGCCATCGACGTATCGTCCGTCCACTGGCCCGGCTTTAACCCAAAGACACCGCCGCCCACGATATCCGTTACAGGTTCAAATGTACCTGGACTGCTGAATTCCACAGTGGTTCCCAAAGCATCGCCCACGGCCAGCCCAACCAGGCATCCCAAAAAACGATCCTTGATAAGTGCCATTTTGGTTTTACGCCCCTTTTCAAATGTAATAACTAACGCATATTTTCCCATCTCGCCAGGAAGGAAGCCCGACACTGCCATTTATTCGTAGCTTAAGACTTTACAACGGCTATCCGCTTTCAATTCAATGAAAATTCCTGCCTCTTGATGGTAAACGAGTGGAAACCGCTCCGTATCTACATATTCCCGCACACCGCTTGAAAGCCGCCATACCTGAAGCGGGACTCCTTTTCCCCATAAGAATAATTGGTCACCGCAAATGGCCATATCCGCTTGGGGAAAAGGAAAAGTCCCGTCTTCAACAGGCTCACAATTTAGAGATGGAATCGCTGGAAGCACACGTCGGTACCCTGGCTGGGTCATATCGAATAGGACAACAGCCGGTTCAACTCCTTCCTCTCCCCAATCTTCCTCCTCCAGTAAATCAGCATCCATCTGTCCCCAAACCGCCAATGTATCGGGTCCTGTCCAGCACACTGGCCCATCCCAATCTATGGTTTGCCAAAGATCGCGAACCGACGGCCCCTTCTCCGATTCCCATGGATTCAGCAACCAATCCGATAACGACCAAGTTCGGACCACTCCAATCGGAGCCCACACCCATCCCGTATCCGCAATCCACTTTCCCCCTGGTGAAATCAGCAGCCTCCCATGAAAATAATCTAGATAATGTTCATTTTTGCTGTCGCTGTTATAAACAGGGGTAGGCCTTGCTGTCAAAAGCATGCCTGTTTCTATATCCGTCAGGTCAAGCCGGTTCCATTCCGTCCCATGAACAAGAATGCATGCACCATCTTGGTGTACAAATGCCAGGGGAAACATACTTTTATCGTAGTGATATTCGTCCCGTGATAATTGCATTTTTTCTTGAGCATGGACTAAATCATACACTGCCGCATGCCGTCCAAAACGATTGGAGATAGCTACGTAGCTGCCGTCGGAACTGGTAACCATTTGGACAGGTTGCATGGGATTAAAATCAGGAATACAAATACGTGTGCACAATTCTGCGCTGCCAGAGCGAAGTTCTAGTCTCCACAGTTCTGCTTGTGTGTTTAGTGCCAGCAGGGTTATGCTTTCCTGAGAGTCACCCTTTAGTGGATGAATGGCTGTAAGGCGTCCGATAGACGGTGGTAAATCAGGTAAAGAAACGTGATGGAATGGCATGATTAATCCCCTTTTACTCTAGATAAATAATAATCTATACCCACATTTGTGAAGCTGGATTTATCAACAAAAAATCTGATATCAAGCAATGCAGTCAATACTTTCATAAAAACTCCCGGTTTTTTCTTGCAAAACAACTTAAGATATGTAATTTCACTAGGATCTCTTTTGAGAACAAAATAGGAGTAATTCATCAAGATCAAATGGGAGATGAACTGCTCTGTTGGAGATTGATGCTCATTGATACAGTCTATCAGCACCTCTAATACCCTATTTTTATTAGATTTGTAGGCTTGCATAAACATCGTTGCTTCTACAAATGGTTTGTTGAAATCATCGAATGGAAAATCATATACATCATGACTACCCAGCATAAAGTTGACCCATTGGCCTTGTAAAAATTTTATTTTTTCCAGCGTTGCTTGTGTATCCATATCCATCTTACTTTTGTTAATATGCTCATGCAAAATGTTAATAAGAATGTGCAGATCATAATGTTGTGCGTCTTCCATTCTGTACATGATCCTATTATTTTCAATCGTCAGGCGATCATAAATGTCGTCACCTAAACCCAGTTCAAATAAGAGATGGTGAAGGAAAAATAGTCTGTCCTGAGTAAGCGAGAATTCATTCCCTCTCTCTCTTAGATGTGAAACTTGATATTGATAATAAAAACAAAATAAGTTTTTTCTCCTATAAGCAACATCTTTATGTATATCAAAAACATTAAAAATGAACGAAAGCAATCGAACCAGGCGTTCAGCATCCAGTTCGCTTCGAATGACATCATCCATTTTTGTAAATAGCGACCTGTCAAACAGATCATGCCATCGCACTAGAGAAACATAATCCTGTTCGTTTATATTCAGGGTTAATATTCTTAAATTTTGCTCTTGATCGGGATAAGAATAAAATAGATATTCATGACTTAAATCAGAAATTCGCTCATTAAAATAAGCTCTTAATTTGTAATCGTATATTTTAGAAAATGACATACTTATCCTCCTTACAAGTAAGCCTGAGCATATTAAACTAAGCACAAAACATTTTCGAACTCCTATATTGTAAAATTAATCTGGATAGACTGGCAAGGCGGCACAATTACAGAAACATATGTTCTCCAAATCTATATTATGATATCTTTAGGCTAGAAATGAAACGTTATTGTCGGAGGCCATAGCCTACAATTAGAAAGGAATGAACACCTATGAAACAGTTAAGCGAAGCTTTGGCCCGTTTTGTACAACAGCAAAACTTATATAATGATGCCTACGGGCTGCTCCAAAACCACGACATCCAGCCCCGGATGGAGAAAATATCAGATTGCTGGGACAACCAGATTCCTGTATCCCCTGAACTTGAGTATCTGTATAGCCATTATGAAATGATCGATGCTAAGGCAGTGGGAACACACAAATTAAAAAATGCAGCAGTTGAAATCGGGGATGCCGCGGTTCTCTTTTTTGC
>NZ_WUDQ01000361.1:0-3799 GCF_009827695.1 Paenibacillus sp. OT2-17
TATCCGGTTTCACCAAGAATACGATACAAGGCAGCACCGATAACAGTAGAGCGAAGATGACCGATACCAAACGGTTTGGCAATATTGGGCGAGGACATATCAATAACTACCCGCTGTCCGTGCCCGATATTGGGCCTGAGGAAATCAGCCTTGCTCAATTCAGCAAGCATAAGTGGAATATAAACAGATCGATCCAATGTTATATTTACATAGGCACCCGATGCTGAAGCAGTTAAACCTTCTTCATGATTCACTAGCTCCGCCAATTCCAGTGCAATGTGCTGTGGAGACTTTCGAAACTTTTTGGCCAGCACAAAACAGGGAAACGCCACATCTCCCCATTCAGGCTGCGGAGGCACCTCAAATAAAGATAAAATTTCTTTCTCCTCCAAGCCCGTATGGGCCAATATCGCTTGAGCAGCAATCCTCATCAACATGATCTCTCTCCTTCTTTTTATAGAATCTAACAAAAAAAGCCCCCGCCTCTTGAAATAATTCAAGAGACGAGAACTTCAATATCCCCGCGGTACCACTCTTCGTAAATCGGTTGTGCAGCTAAAGCTAACTTACACAAATCGCGATTTCACTCCAATGACTAATAACGGTGTCTGCCGGGCTGATCTACTAGAAATTCTGCTCGTTGGATCAACCGTCTCCCGGGTGCGCTTCACATCGGACCTCATACCGGCTTCCACCTTTTCCGGCTCGCTGTAATGATACGGCTCCGCTGCTACTCTCCCGTTCTATGACGTTAATTCCAATCATTATACAAACCTATTCAGTAGAAAGCAACCTATTATTTCCTCTTCAGGCACTAGTTCCATATATGTAATTACACTGCCACCAACTGGCGGCACGCCTGAACGCAACGACGGCAGGCTTCTGCACAATGTTTGCAATGATCATGGGAATGCTTGCTGCATTCAGCAGCACATACCTCACAGGCCTTGGCGCACAGCTCACAGATTTGCTCAGCAAAATCCGTTCCACGCTGCAGCATTTGAGCAGCAAATCCGCATATTTCTGCACATTCCCTACTCACTCGAATACATTCACGCAGCATAGCTAAATCATATTCCTTCAAACTCGCTACGTAACATACATTGCAAGCGTTCATACATTCCAGGCAAGCATCCACGCATTGTTGGTATGAATGATTCATATTACATTACCTCCCAGTTGTTGACCCTGCTGTACTATTACCCGCTGACCCTTGAGATTAATCATTTGATGTGCGCGCTTTCAATAAAATAAAAACAAAGTAATCCCGACTTATGTAAGGAAGTGTACTATATTCCAGTGTGCAAGTGCAAGGATATTAATCACATGGATTTTTAGCCCCTGTTTCTGACTTGCATACACTCAGTCATTGCTCTATTGTAAAAAGTGTATGTCTAACCACCGATCAAGGAGTGAGCATTTCAATGAATATGTCTTCTGTAGAGGAGCATCGACAGGAATCCCCGCAACAGGTTAATTGCATGGTCGTGACTGTCTCGGACACCCGCACCGTGGAAACAGATACTGGGGGACGACTGCTCATGGATCTACTAGAAACCAATGAATATAAGGTTGTTCGATATGTCATCGTCAAAGATGACTACGAAGGTATTCAACAGTTAGTATCCGAAGCAGCGGCACAGGATGACATCGAGGCTGTACTTTTGACAGGCGGTACCGGTATTTCTCCACGTGATACTACATATGAAGCCGTCTCCTCTCTACTGGATAAGGAACTACCTGGCTTTGGAGAAATCTTTCGTTATTTAAGCTTTGCTGAGGACATTGGTTCAGCAGCTATCTTAAGCCGGGCTGTAGCTGGCACTGTGGGCCAGACAGCTGTATTTTCTATGCCTGGCTCACGCGGAGCCGTTCGTTTGGCAATGGAACGCATTATTGTCCCTGAGCTACGACATGTGATGAGAGAAATTTATAAATAAGCTCCTATTTCCTACATGCCGCGACACAAAAAGGCACCCCATACATTCATGAGGTGCCTCTTCCAATTATTCTTTTTCTTCAACTTCGGGCTGCATATAGCTATCGATCAGCTTTTGCTTCAGCTCCCATACCTTCTCGCTCAGATTTACACGATAAATTTCAGGGTTCAGCTTCCGCAAATATTCTGGCCAAAACAGTTTCAACTGTGAAGTATGGTAGGCACGAATTTCATCCAGCTCAGGAAGCTCATATACCTTCTGTCCATTTATAAAAATAGGCTCAAGCATTGGTACGGCTTCATAATTTTCTACATACTTCTTCATATACGGATGCAAAGGGTTAAACAGCTTCAGGCGCTTACCATTACGCGGACGCTCTTCATCCGGGAAAGAAATATAATCGGCCACAGCTCTCCCTTTTTTCTTATCCACAATGCGATATACATCCTTCTTGCCTGGTGTGGATACTTTTTCTGGATTACCCGAGATCTTAATCGTCGGCAACATTTCGCCATCCACTTCACGCTCAACCAGCTTGTACACCCCGCCAAGCGAAGGTTGATCTGAAGCCGTAATAAGCTGTGTTCCTACACCCCATACATCAATACGTGCCCCTTGGGCTTTCAGGTTAAAAATCGTATTTTCATCCAAATCATTGGAAGCTACAATTTGTACGTAATCTAAGCCTTCAGCATCGAGCATTTCCCGCGCCTGAATGGATAGATAAGCCAAGTCACCGCTATCCAGACGGATTGCATTCATACGCTTGCCCTGACTCTCCAGCATTTTTGCTGTCCGAATCGCATGAGGAACACCACTTTCCAGCGTGTCAAAGGTGTCTACCAACAGTGTAACCTGGTCTGGTAAAACCTTCGCGTATACGTCAAACGCCTCCTGCTCCGTCATAAAGGTCTGCACCCATGAATGGGCATGTGTCCCCTTCGTCGGGATTCCAAAGTGCTCGCCTGCCAGCATATTAGAAGTCGCGTCAAAACCTGCCACATAAGCTGCTCGTGCTCCCCAAATCGCCGCATCAGCTTCCTGCGCACGCCGTGTCCCAAATTCGAGCAGTGTATCGTCACTTGCCACCTGCTTGATACGCGATGCCTTTGTCGCAATGAGTGTCTGATAGTTCATAAAATTCAGCAATGCCGTCTCGACAAGCTGCGTTTCCATAATCGTTCCTTCAACACGCACCAGAGGCTCATTTGGAAAAACAAGTGCCCCTTCTTTCATTGAATGGACAGTTCCACCAAACTTAAACTGGCGAAGCGCCTCCATGAACATGGGATCATACTTCTCTTCCTGCTCAGAAAGGTAGCGAATGTCCTCCTCTGTAAACCGCAAATTTGCAATATAATTCACAATGCGTTCCAGACCAGCGAACACGGCGTATCCATTACCAAAAGGGAGTTTACGAAAATACGCCTCGAACACAGCTTTACGCTGATGACTTCCGTTCACCCAATGGGCGTACATCATATTAATCTGATATTTATCTGTATGTAATGCGAGGCTCGTTGACTGCATCGTAATCATCCTCTCTGACTGTCCCCAGGTTTGTGGCAGCGTACCGCCTCATCTGCCCAGATTCAGCAATATCCGGCTCCATTTTGTTATCGGACATTGGTGCACAATCGTTAAGTTATTTTACTTCTTCTGACGTAAAACCGTATCCTCAGCCGACCGTACCGCAGCTCCAAGACTTCCCTCAAAATGACCCAAAGCCCAATCATGTCCAGCTTGATTAAAGCTCGCCACAGCGTCCTTGTATACAGTAATAGCAAAACCTTTGTTATAAGCATCTACAGCCGTATGCAGCACACATATATCTGTACACACACCAATTAGATGAACTT
>NZ_WUDQ01000362.1:0-3793 GCF_009827695.1 Paenibacillus sp. OT2-17
CGTGATAGAAACGGATCAGGGAGAGCGAATTCAGGTCATTTCAGGGGATATACAATTATAGAAGCGACCTTAGCTATGAAAACGACCGAAATCGTTCTATTCCCTGTGCAAAACTTCACGTGAAAAAGCTGATGTTTTTTGTTATACTGTGCAGGAGGCGGCATCGGACGGTCCGAGCTGCACTCCAGGGGCACATGCTCTACTTTAGCAAGTTTGTAAGACCATCATAACTTCATTTGAAGGTTACGTTGGATTCTGCTCTGAGCCGAACAGGACCGAGACAGAAGAGACGATCTCAAAATGAGTGTCTTTTTTGGCTGTTCGGACCTTTTGATGACGCAGATGTACAGGCGTTCATAAAAGGTTATTTTTTGTGCCAAAAAAAGATGGAAGGGAGCCATTCGCAATGGCAGGAAAACAAGCACTGAATATTGTGAAAATGAAAAAAATGAAGCAAGAGGGCATTCCGCTTAGTATGCTGACCGCCTATGATTATCCATCGGCTAAAATAGCCGAGGAGGCGGGAATTGACATGATTCTCGTAGGTGACTCGCTGGGTAACGTAGTTCTTGGTTACGATTCAACCATCCCTGTAACCTTGGATGATATCGTGTACCATTCCCGGGCAGTCGCAAGAGGCGCGGAACATACATTTATCGTAGCGGACATGCCTTTTATGACATATCACAGCAGCGTATCAGAAAGTCTTCAGGGCATCCGCCGTCTGATGCAGGAAGGACATGTGCATGCTGTTAAATTGGAGGGCGGAGCTGAAATTGCCGATGTCGTAAAAGCAACTGTTCAGGCAGGTGTGCCTGTATTGGGACATATCGGGCTTACTCCGCAATCGGTTAATCAAATTGGCGGCTATCGCATTCAAGGCAAGGACGAAGCGGACGCACGCCGGTTGATGGCGGACGCCAAGGCGCTGGAGCAGGCGGGTGCTTTTGGCGTTGTACTGGAATTGGTAACGGAGGAAGTGGCAACAGCGATTTCTAAAGAGCTTTCCATTCCAACCATTGGAATTGGTGCTGGACGTGGATGTGACGGTCAGGTACTTGTTTATCACGATCTGATTCAGTACGCATCGCCTTATTTCAGCAAACGCTTTGTTAAAACCTATGCCGATGTAGGCGGCTTGATCCGCAGCAGCATTGAGCAGTATGTGAGTGATGTGAAAGGGCGGGCATTTCCGGCCGCAGAGCATGTGTTCAGCGCGGATGACCGCGTTGTGGAATCCCTATACGGTAAGGCAAAAGGACAGACACAGGAACAAGCTAAGGAAAAGGTGGAATCTCGGTCATGATCATCGTAAGAGAAGTGGCTCAGCTGCGCAAGATTATTGCTGAACGTCGGCAGCTTGGGACAAACGGAGCAAAAACAATAAACGATTCTGCTTCTTTACAGCAACATAAAGTCGGCTTTGTACCAACAATGGGATACCTGCATGAAGGACATGCGAGCTTGATGCACAAGGCGCGTGAAATGGCAGATACGGTGGTGCTTAGCATTTTCGTAAATCCGATTCAATTTGGACCGAATGAAGATCTGGAAAGCTACCCCCGCGATGAAGCTCGTGATTTGGAGGTAGCACGGCGCGAGGGCGTGGATATTGTATTTTTGCCAACTGTAGCAGAAATGTATCCGCAACCAACCCAAACCAAAATTCGTGTATCCGCTTTGACAGATCGCTTGTGCGGTGCCTCCCGTCCCGGCCATTTTGATGGTGTGACTACGGTGGTAGCCAAGCTTTTTAACATGATAGGTCCTGATTTGGCCTTTTTTGGAATGAAGGACGCGCAGCAGGTTGCTGTGCTCCAGCAGATGGTGACTGATCTCAATATGAACGTGACTATCGTACCTTGTCCCATCGTCAGAGAGGCGGATGGTTTGGCCCTCAGCTCCCGTAATGTGTATTTAAGTGCAGAACAGCGCGAGCAGGCGTTGGTGCTGTCCCAGTCACTGCGTAAGGTGCAAGAAGTGAGCGAAGATATTGTAACAAACACAATTACGATTCGTCAGCTACATCAAATGGTGGAGTCCACCATTACTTCCTCTCCTTTAGCAGACATTGATTACATTGAAATATTAACTTTTCCCGGTCTGGAGCCCCTTCGTCCCGAGCAACGGCTATGTGATGTTCAGGAAGACGTCATCGTAGCGCTGGCTGTGAAATTTGGCAATACCCGACTGATTGACAATATAAGAATACAGAAGGCGGAGGTGCTTTCCCATGTTTAGAACCATGATGAAATCCAAAATTCACCGCGCTACCGTTACGGAAGCTAACCTGAACTATGTGGGGAGTATCACTATAGATGAAGATCTCATGGAGACATCGGATCTGTTGGAGAATGAAAAGGTTCAAATTGTAAACAATAACAATGGAGCTCGACTGGAAACCTATGTTATCCCCGGACCGCGTGGGAGCGGAGTGATCTGTCTCAACGGTGCGGCAGCCCGTTTGGTGCAGCCTGGTGATACAGTCATTATTATTTCCTATGCTTCCATGTCGAATGAAGAGGCCAAAACATACAAACCAACAGTGGTATTTGTTGATGAACATAATAAACCAGCCCAAACGATGAACAAAGAAGTACACGCGACGATCATGTAATGAATGGGAGTGCGGATGAAACCCGTCTTTTAAGCGAAAAATGTGAGTGTACTAATCCATCTTTCATAAGGGCGGGATGCACATGTTCCAGCATGTATTCGCAGAAATGAACAGCATGTTAGATGATATCGTGAAGCATTACCCATCAGCCCAGGGCTCCCGCAGGCAGGAGCTGCTACAGCACTGGAGTCTGCTGCGGAGAATGAGTGACGGAATTATGGATGAGTGGCTGGCCTTTGAGGAAAAAATGGTTTGCTTGCGTGCGGCCGGATTTTCCGCAGAGACCGATATGTCTGACACTGAGCTGCCTGAAAAAGAGCTGCCAGCTTTTAATCGGGGGCAAGGGTATTATCGATTACTTATGTACCCTGAGGCGATCCAACAATTTGAGCAGGTACTACAGCATTTTCCGAACAGCTGGCAGAGTCGCATGTATATGGGAATGGCCTATTTTCAACTAGATGATCCAGCAGAGGCTGTATGCCATTTTCAGAAGGTGCTGGACCTGACTGAGCAGGCAGGACTAAAGGCGGTCATCTATAATGCGCTAGGCTGTCTGTTGGCAAAGCAGGCTGACGTAGAGGAGGCGCAAAAATGTTTTGCTCTCGCACATCAGTTCGATCCTGCGTTACCCGAGCCGCTGCACAATATGGAAGCCTGTTTGTCCGGTACCGAAATGCTTCGATACGACAGCTCCATGATGACCTGGATGTAGTTGTCAGACACCGAGTAAGACGATGCATGCCCACCTCCTCAGGCGGCGTGTGCATCGTCTTTTTTGGCTGTCTTAATTTCCAAACAGGCGATCTTCTGCTATGCTAATATATAGAGTTATTATTTTGTAAGTGTCATAAGAAAGGATTAAGCCCGAATGAAATTTGCGGTATTGGATTTTGAAACGACAGGCACCCAGTCCGCGGATGACATCATTCAAGTCGGACTTGCAATTATAGATCATGATAACAGCATTTCCCGTGTTTACGGCTCTTATGTGAACCCTGGCAGATCTATTCCACCTTTTATCACTGGATTGACCGGAATTACAGACGATGACGTCAAGGATGCTCCTGCACTTGAAGAAATGATGATGGAGCTCGTGCCTATGCTGGACGATGTTGTGCTGGTCGGTCATAATGTGGCGTTTGATTTTAATTTTTTGCAAAACGCTCTGGATCG
>NZ_WUDQ01000363.1:0-3765 GCF_009827695.1 Paenibacillus sp. OT2-17
ATTCGAATCGCCAGCGCCGCAGGGAGCACGATGAGTGAGGAGACAAGCAGTACACCGACAATCGGCATTGCAGCAGCTACAATCATCCCTGTTAAAATACTAAATGCAAATGAGATGGACTTGACAGGAAGACCATTAGTCTTCGCCGTTTCTTCATCAAAGGTAATCTGATACAATGGACGCCGGAATACAAAAAAGAAAATACCTCCGATCACAGCCACTACAATCATCAACATCAGCTCTGTCTGATTGACCGCTACTACCGAACCGAACAAATAAGCGGAAAACCCTTTGTTGATGCTCTGATTCAGATTCATTAAAATAACGGCCGTCGAGAGGCCACCTACCATAATAATAGCCACAGATATCTCACTATATGTTTTATAAGACCTGCGGACGTATTCAACGATAATCGCGCCGATACGGCAACAATAAATCCAGTTATCGTTGGGTTAATGCCTAAATAGGCACCCGCTGCCACCCCTGCCAGCGATACATGCGATAGCATGTCCGCCATGAGAGCCTGACGCCGTAGCATCAGGTATACTCCAAGCACCGAGGCCAGCAGTGCAATTACCCCACCGGCACAAAATGCCCGCTGCATGAAGTCGTAGTGCAGCATTTCCATCCGCCATCTTCCTTCCTCTCAAGCTCAATAATTCGATCCAGATAATGTTGCACTTCCGATAGTCCATGGGTCACCATGACCACAGTTCTTCCATATTCCTTAACCTGCTGATTCATCAGATCGTAGAAATGATGGCGGCTTTCCTGATCCATTCCGGTCGTAGGCTCATCCAAAATGAGCAAATCCGATTCCTGAGCGAGTGCTCTTGCCACACAAATACGCTGCTTCTGTCCACCCGACAATTCTCCGATTTTACGGTGACGCAAATCCCACATGCCTACTTGACGTAGCGCCTGCTCAGTCAGATCATGATCCTCAGACCGCATACGGCGTAACCAAGAGCCATGAGTATATCTTCCTGAACGGACAAATTCCAAAATCGTACTTGGAAATCCGCCATTGAAAGCAGCAATTTGTTGGGATACAAATCCAACAACGAGCTTTTTGCCTTCACCTGTACGGTTAGACATGAACACCTTGCCCTTCCAAGGCTGAAGCAAGCCGAGCAACAGTTTGAGCATGGTTGATTTGGAAGCACCATTCGGTCCGGTAATGGCTACAAATTCTCCCGAAAAAATTTCAACATTGGCATCCACCAAGTTAGGAACGTCTCCGTAGCCAAATGTGACCTGTTCCAATGAGGCCAATAACATGACGCAAATCTCCTTTTCCTTTAAAAAGCCTGGAGCCATCTGAGCGATCATCATTTGCGCAGATTCTCCAGGTCGTTTATGATCATTAAACCATCTACCGTAATTATTACGATTTGGTAATAAAAAAATAAGCGTTTGATAAACGTAACCTTTACGCATTAGCAAGTTTAACAGTTTAGGCAAGGTTCGTCAATGTTTTGGCAACTCTTTTGTTTGTTTACTTCACTTTGTCCGGGTACAAGCCTGCAGCCAAGGTTTTCAATGCGATCGGAGCGCGCACGCCTTCAGCCGCTGCGGATAATGGCAGCACGATAAACCGTTTATTTTTGATCGCTTCCACACCAGCCAGCGCAGGCTTGCTCAGGAGCAGCTTCTCTTTATCAGCCAGTGAAGTATCACCATAGTCGAGGATGACGATCACATCAGGGTTACGGTTCACAACCTCTTCCCAGCTTACCTCGGTAAAACTTTTGTCGATATCATCAAAAATATTTTTCGCCTTCACACTTTCAATCAAAGACGTTAGGTAATTGTTGGCAGCCGTAAAGGGCTTGTCTTCTCCGCTGTCATAGACAAACACCTTGGGTGGCTGTTCAACAATACCAATTTGAGTCTGAATGGACTGCACTTGTTCACGAATGTCATTTACCAGCTTTTCTGCACGCTCCTCAACCCTGAAAATACGCCCAATATTTAGTATATCCTGATACACATCTTCTAACGTGGGACCCGGTTTATTGGAGGACTCCTGTACATAGGTCAGCACCCCTTGTTTGGCTAGCTCCTCACGGGAACTCAGATTTTTATCATTAAAGGCACTCTTCCAGCCCGCATAGGCAAAATCCGGTGCAGCGGCCATAAACACCTCTTTGGACGGATATTGTCCGGCCAGTACCGGGATTTTGTCATATTGAGCCTTATATTTTGGCAAAATCTGATCATCCAAATACGCAGTTCCTACCATAGAGGATTCCAGTCCAAGGGCCAGCATAACCTCAGTTGCATGCTGGTTCAATGTAACCGCGCGTTTGGGCGCCTCGGGAAATACCATTTTAACGCCCATGTTCTCAAGCTCTACCGACGTCTTATTGGTTGCCGATTGCAATGCGGCAGGTTGCTGCCCGTTTGCCAATGGATCGCTTGTTTGAGCTGTGTTTCCTGCTGCGCAGGCTGATAACAACAGCATCATCGCCAAAGCGAGCATAACCAGCGGTAACGCGGGCTTGCTATATTTTTTCATATGTACCGTCTCCTCTTTTATTTGTAGTATATCTTACCTCATCGTATCACCTATTCTGTTGACGTTATTGGATAGCCTCCTCTCCTGAGAGAATCCGGTAAAAAGGTAATATTCGGCTTCCCGGTTTTTGGATGAATGCAGATTTCTGTCTCCACACCGAATACACTCCACAGCAGGTCTGGCTGAAGCACATCCTCCGTTATGCCAGAGGCTACCACTTTGCCTTCTTTTAATACATACATTCGATCACAATAAAATGCCGCCAAATTCAAATCATGTAGTGCAGCTAGCGTAGTTATCCGAAGTTTTTTGACCAAATCCAAAATTTGCAACTGATACCTGATATCCAGATGATTCGTCGGCTCATCCAAAACAAGAAATCTCGCCTGCCCGGCCAAAGCTCTGGCGATCAATACCCGTTGCTTTTCTCCGCCGGACAAGGTGGCAAAGCCCTGATCTGCCTGAGCATCCATGCCTACCCGCTCCAGCGCCTGCTCGACCAGTTCATGATCGACGACAGTATCTGCTTCCAGCAGTTTCTTATGCGAATGGCGCCCCATCAGCACGATGTCCCGTACTGAAAAATCAAACGTTTGCGGCGCATCCTGACTCACCACTGCCATTTGTCGGGCCGTCTCTTTATACTTCATCCGCAGCATATCCTGGCCATCCAACGTAACCAAACCACTGTCAGGCTTTAGCACACGATACATATTTTTGAGCAACGTCGATTTCCCGCTGCCATTCGGACCGATCAATCCGACCAGCTCCCCTGCTTTTACCTGGAGACAGATGCCGTCGATCAGCCGTTTGTCGTGAATACTGAAGGTCACGCACTCGACTTCTATATTCATTTTTCGCCTCCACACGAGTAGGAACTACGACGCAGCAGCCACACAAAAAAGGGTCCTCCGCACACAGCCGTCACAATACCAATCGGCAGCTCCTGTGGAGCCAGCACGAGCCGGGCACATACATCAGCCCACACGACAAAAATAGCTCCCGCCAACAGACTGACAGGCAGTACACGCCGATGATCTGATCCCACTATCAGCCTAACGATGTGCGGAATCATAAGCCCGACAAAGCCAATCGAGCCACTAACTGATACGACGGCCCCGGTTAAAAGAGACGCCACAACAACCAGTAATACGCGGAACGCCTGTACGTTCACACCGAGCGTTACTGCGGTCTCTTCACCCGTTAGCAAAGCATTCAGCGAACGGTATCGGGTCAGGAGCACA
>NZ_WUDQ01000364.1:0-3752 GCF_009827695.1 Paenibacillus sp. OT2-17
TCGATTTTGTCGACCATTCATGCTCCCCCTTTGTCTAATCGTAACCGTGTTTTGCATTATTCTTGATGATTTTCACCAAAAATGCAAACAGATGTTTTCTTTTACCTTGTCCATTTTAATTCAATATATCCCGTTTCGTAAAGACGGCGAATGAAACAATCAATGCCGCAGCCCCCCAAATGCCCAGTACAGCTAAAGAAAAGGGTAAGGTCATTCCCTCAATCGGGGCGGGGCTTCCAGATAAATAATCGGTTAATTCGAGGTTAACCATAAATAAATATTTAGCACTCTGCCAAGATGCAGCCATGTTTGTCAATATAGTGCCCGAAATAAGTGCAGCCATCATGACCACGATACTTGCCGCCGTACTTCGTACCAGGACAGATACCATAAAGGCTAACGAAGCTACCACAAGACTGACAAACCAGATCAATCCGGCTTGCAGCATCAGATAATGCCATTGTGGAATCGCGTGTACAGCAGACAAATCCACCGTCGATCCAACAATTTGAAATCCGGTAAATACCGGAACATTAAAACCGCGAAAACCAAAAAACAAGCCTGATATCAGATAACTAATCACAAATACAGCCAAAATAATGAGCGAGACGAACATATACAATGTCAGCAGCTTGCTCAGCAGTATTTTCCACCGCCTGACGGGGCGGGTCAGCAACATTTTTATCGTGCCTGTTGTCCGTTCTCCTGAAACCAGATCGGAAGCAATGGCCATAATCAACAGCGGAACGAACAGATTTATGGAATTATCCATAAACTCTCTGGTAAAGGTGACACCACTCGGCTCATTAGGATTCACATCATTTTCCAAATAATATTGCATCTGCTGCACAAAGACCCGACGGTAGGTCTTCCATTCCTCGGGAACCCGGTCACTTCCCAGCGAGTTTTGATTATCGGTAATCGCCTGACGCAGTTCGAGCCGCCAATCATTGCCGAATTTTTCGCGATTGTTTTCTGCCACTTTCATCTGAGCGTACGTAAAAATCGGCACAAGCACAAGTAAAACAAGCAAAATGACATAAAATCGTTTCTTCTTGATAATTTTGAGTGTTTCATTTTGTACGAGCGGTAAAATGTTATTCAAGTATCTCACCTTCCGTCATTTTCAGGAATAGCTGCTCCAGTGTAGGGTTGATTTTGGTTACACCTTTAACGGAAATACCGGAAGCCGTCATTTGTGTCACCAGCTCCGCAATATGCTCTTCATCCATTTCTGTAAAAATTGCATCGGCTCCGCTACCTGCCACAATGCTGTCATCAATTAATTCATCGGCGTTCGTAATTATTTGCACATGCGGAGAATTTTGCAATATGGCAAGACCCTGATCACGAGGCTCCAGTTGCCATACTGCCATGTGCGAGTGCGTATCAACCAATTCCCGCACACCACCTACAGCTAGCACCTTTCCCCGACTTATAATTGCCACCCGATCACATAGCAGCTGGATTTCGCTGAGCAAATGGCTGGAAACAAATACAGCCATGCCTTCTGCCGCTAGCAAACGGATAAAAGCTCTCATTTCCTTGATCCCCTTGGGGTCTAACCCGTTCGTCGGTTCATCCAAAATGAGCAATTTCGGTCTACCAAGCAAGGCTTGGGCTATACCAAGACGCTGGCGCATTCCGAGAGAATACGTACTTACTTTATCATGGATACGGCGATCGAGCCGAACCAGCTCAACGACTTCGCGGATACGCGGCTCGTCTACACCAGGCTGCATACGGGCAAAATGCTCTAAATTCTCCCACCCTGTCAGGTAGCTGTACACCTCTGGATTTTCCACAATAGAACCAATATGCCGCAAAGCCTGCTCAGGGTCACGATTTACATTATGTCCACAGACAGTAATCGTCCCTTCCGTAGGCTTAATTAAATCGACCAGCATACGAATAGTCGTCGTTTTTCCAGCCCCATTAGGACCGAGAAATCCGAAAATTTCACCCGCACGAACGTCGAATGTTACATCATGAATGATCATTTTGCGTTTGATACGTTTCTTAACGTGCTGAACAGAGAGAACTGTTTCGTTATTGCTTCTGTCTCTGCCTGCGCTGCCAACCTGATTGGCGGAATGGAAACTGGACACTGCATCCCTTGATGTCGGATTTTGGGTTATTCCAGCCCCGGTCTTGTCAGCAGATTGGATGCTCATTACTTGTTCCCTCCCTTTTTCACTTCAGCGGGTTGGCTACTTGTAGACTGTTGTTCATTATCCACTTTATCGGCATCCTTCGTGGTTGCAACTGCAAACCCTTGCGCGATACGTTCAGCGATTGCCTGATAGCCCTGTCCGTTTGGATGAAAATGATCGGAAGATAAATAGACGGGCAAATTTTGCTGGAACAAATCGAAAGTTGGAACCAGCGTCATATTGCTGTTTTGGTTGGTAATTGCCATGGCAGCCAGATTCCATTCTGTGACCACAAGATTACCGGGAATTTTCATTTCCTGCAGATCACTGAATGGATTATATAATCCGACATAGATAATTTTAGCATTCGGATTGATTTTCCCTACCTTTGTCAGCACTTTTTGCAGACGTTTGGCGGCATCAGGCACAGCTTTACGCAAACCACTGAGTGTAGGTGGCTCTTTGCCAGTTTGGGCAGCCTGAGCCCCCTGAAATAAATCATTTCCGCCAATCGAGACAATAATGACGTTAGCCTTTTTCAACACATAAGAAACACCAGGCTCATCCAGCTTGGTCAATAGTCCTTGAGTCGTCAGTCCATTAATCCCCAGATTATTTATGAGCTGTGCCTTATGGCCTTCCTGATTATTTAACAAGCTCACCGACCGACGCACAAAACCACTTCCGGAGTCATCCCCTGTGCCTTTGGCTAGCGAATCTCCAATGGCAGCTACCCGAAACTCTCCCGTCTGATTTGTAGCGGATGGCGCAGTTTGTGTCTGCGATGAACCGGAATGCACAGGTTGAGTGCTAACCATTGGCTCTGGAGCCGTGATACTTTGTACTGCTGTAATAAATCCGTACAATAATAGCAATGTGGCGGCAATGGAAACGGAACCGACAGACCGCCAAATCCATTTTGATGAATTCACTCGTGTTCCCTCCTGATAGCTTAGTGAAATAAACATAAGGCTTCTCATATCATTTTGCAAATAAACCGTTCGGAATAAAAGCGCAATAAACGCTTAGAGTCACACATAATTTCCCATGAACATGCAAAAAAAGGATGGCAAATGGCCACCCTTATATTATACTTTCTTGTGCGAATAGTTTATCCTCACAACTCTAATCAGACGAACCAAACTATTTACTATCAGGGATGAAACTTTTGATCCATTGTCCAAAACTGCCCGGATTTCGACTTTGAATCAGTACCGTCCCTTCACCGCGAAAGCGGCATACAAGCGCTTCTCCACTCGTTACGCTGGACAACCAGCCTTTAGATGCTTTTTCAATTTTATAATCCATATAATCCGGCCATGCCACCAGATGAGCATTATCAATAATACGCTCCTCTCCTGGCGCGATGTAAATGGGATGAATGGCTCCATAAGAGGACAGGAATACCGTACCTCGACCACTGATTTCTACGATAAAAAAACCTTCACCAGAGAATAAACCTTTCATCAGGTTTTGCATTTTGGTGCTTACCTCAATGCCTTCCGTACAAGCCAGAAAACCGTCCTTTTGGACCAACAGTCTATACGTGCCATCCAGTTCCACCGCTTGTACATCACCTATACTGGCAGGGGCTAACAA
>NZ_WUDQ01000365.1:0-3749 GCF_009827695.1 Paenibacillus sp. OT2-17
CTGGGGAATGCAGCCACACAGATGGGAATCAAGGCGATGCAAGAGTTGCAGACGCTCAATCCAGATAAGCAAACCGCCACACCAGCCATGTGTACGCTGCTCGCCCTGAATACAGCCAGTATTACGCTTATTCCTACGACGTTGATCGCGATACGGCTTAATTTTCATTCCGCACATCCGGCAGAAATCGTTGGTACAACACTGGTAGCGACCGCAATAGCCACCTTTGCCGCAATTGCGGCGGACCGTTGGTACCGTAGTCGAGAATTGCGCCGCCGTCCTCCAGCGATTCCGCCGTCCCAGACATCCTTGGCGCCACTCACCTCACCAGCATCAACATCTGCTGCCTCTTCAACAACGTCGTCCGTATCTTCACCTGCCGTTCCGCGAACGGGAATCAAGGCTGCCAAGGGCAGGGACACCACTTGGAAAGGATGAGGGAGGCATGCTTTATTTTATTAACCTCGTATCAACTTGGGCTATTCCGGTTATTCTCGCTTTTATTCCTTTATATGCATATGCCAAAAAGGTGCCTGTCTACGATTCTTTTGTGGATGGAGCTAAAGACGGCTTTTCTACCGCCATCAGCATTATTCCTCATCTCGTAGGTATGATGGTGGCGATTAGCATTTTTCGAGCATCCGGCGCTTTGGACTATTTGATCTCCTGGGTAACGCCATGGATTAAGCACTGGGGCGTACCCGGTGAGGTATTGCCTTTAGGCTTGCTTCGTCCATTGACGGGCACAGGTTCACTTGCGTTCACGACGGATCTAATTCGCACCTATGGCCCGGATTCCATGATCGGTCGGATCGCTTCAACGATTCAGGGCAGCACAGATACGACGCTGTATGTGCTAACTGTATATTTTGGTGCGGTAGGTATCCGCAATGGACGGTATGCTTTGAAGGTAGGACTATTTTCAGATGTGGTTGGTTTTGTGGCAGCCATTGCGATTTGCCTGCTTATATTTTAATTTCTGTATCGTTTTTTGAACGGGGGTTGTGATTTTGCTCATGGATGGGTATCATTAGCATGAGGTGAATTTGCGAACATGGAAAGATTGCAGAAAATATTGGCCCAAGCTGGTGTAGCTTCCAGACGTAAATGTGAGGAGCTTATTCAGGCGGGTAGCGTGGAAGTGAACGGGGTTATCGTAACTGAACTGGGAACGAAGGCAGACCCTGATCAAGATATGATTACGGTAAAGGGACGCCCGATCAAAACCGAGAAAAAAATCTATCTGATGATGAACAAACCTAAAGGAGTTATTACGAGTGCTTCCGATCCGGAAGGCCGTAAAATTGTGTCAGACTATCTGAAAGGCGTTAAGGAACGCGTATATCCGGTAGGACGTCTCGATTACGACACCGAAGGGCTGCTGTTGCTTACCAATGATGGCGAGTTCGCCAATCTGCTCACCCATCCCAAGCATCATGTGCCCAAGACATATGTGGCAACAGTCAAAGGCGTTCCGCATGGTACTGAGCTGGACAAGCTGAAAAAAGGAATCGTGCTGGAAGATGGCATTACTGCACCAGCCGAGGTAGAATATAAAGATGTAGATCCGAATGGTAAGGAGTCTGTGATCCAGATTACCATTTATGAAGGCAGAAATCGCCAGGTAAGACGGATGTTTGAGGCCATTTCACACCCAGTCATCAGACTCAAGCGGATTGCCTTCGGAGATCTTTTACTACAAAACTTGAAGCGCGGTCTGACCAGACCCCTAACTAAGGACGAAATCAACCGTCTCATTCAACTTGCCAAATCAGACAACACGAAAAAGAAACGGACAGGACGGGGGTCATAACCCCGGCCTTTTTGGTGTAAAGAGACTGTTGGATGAGAGTAAAGTTTGACCAAGCACAGGAAAATAGTAAAATAGAGAGAATGCTTTTTTTAGCGAAGGGGCTGGGAATATGTCAGAACAAAGCAACCGCATATTAATTGTAGACGATGAAGAACGCATTCGCCGCCTTCTGCGGATGTATCTGGAAAAAGAAGGATATGTAATTGACGAAGCTGAGGATGGTGAGATTGCCCTCCAAAAAGCGACTGCAAGCGATTACAGCATTATTTTGCTCGATGTAATGCTTCCGGGGATGGATGGAATTGAGGTATGTACACGGCTGCGTCAGACCAAAGCTACACCTGTGATTATGCTGACTGCCAAAGGCGAGGAAGTGAACCGTGTACAAGGCTTTGAAGTCGGAGCCGATGATTATGTGGTTAAGCCCTTTAGCCCGCGAGAAGTCATTTACCGGGTGAAGGCGATTTTACGCCGTTCGTCGGAAACTGCCTTTTTAACGAAAGAGGCGGTACCAAGCAATAGTATTGTTTTTCCGAATCTTATCATTGAGCATGATGCGCACCGGGTAACTGCGGGCGGGATTGAAATCAGTCTCACGCCTAAAGAGTACGAGCTGTTGCATTATTTGGCGGTGTCACCAGATAAAGTCTTCTCGCGCGAAGAACTGCTGAAAGACGTTTGGAATTACGAATTTTTTGGTGATCTGCGCACTGTGGATACGCATGTGAAACGGCTTCGTGAAAAGCTGAATAAGGTATCGCCAGAGGCAGCGGCTATGATTACGACCGTGTGGGGCGTAGGTTATAAGCTGGAGGTTCCAAAATAACGTGAACTTCTGGAGATCGCTGGTAGGCAAGCTGTGGATCACCATCATTTGTCTTGTAGGCTCTGTGCTTATTTTTCTAGGGCTTTTTTTATTGCCGTACATCAACAGAAATTTTGCGGCGTATGAATCGACGGAAATCAAGCATTTGTTCACCTATACATGCATTGTCGGATTTTTATTGACGACCTTTTTTGCCCTATTCCTTTTTACTAAAATCACACAGCCTATGCAGCTGTTGATTCAGGCGGCGAATGCGATTCGTGAGGGAAGGTATGATACTCGGCTTTCGCTGGTGACCAGTGATGAAATTGGAGAACTGGCGAAAACTTTTAATCATATGTCTACGGAACTGGAAGCAACGATCCGCAGTCTGAATGAGGAAAAAAACCATTTATCCAGTGTACTGCGAAGCATGTCTGATGCAGTAATCACCTTCGACAGAAGCGGACAAATCATCTTGACGAATCCGCCGGCACAAAGTCTGTTGGATATCTGGAAAAAGCTGGAGTGGCAGGAGCGTGATCTGGAGGAGTTTGGAGCTTCTGTACCTGAGCCTTTGCAGTCTCTGTTCCATACCGTTATGGACAGGGGAGAGGATGTCGGAGACTATATCCATGTCAAGAAGGGCTCCTGGTCGGTGCAGATGGCGCCTCTGTATACGGATAATGCAATCCGCGGTGCAGTAGCTGTGCTCAGAGATATTACGGAAGAAGTGAAGCTTGAGAAGATGCGGAGTGATTTTGTGGCCAACGTCTCTCATGAAATCCGTACACCTTTATCTATGATGCAGGGCTACAGCGAGGCGTTGCTGGATGGTATGGCGGGTTCACCTGAAGAATCCGAGGAGCTGGTACAGGTCATCCATGATGAATCATTTCGCATGGGAAGATTAGTCAAAGATCTGCTTGATCTGGCCCGAATGGAGGCTGGTCATACAGACATGCACCGACAGGAAGTGGATGTGAATGAGCTGATCGAGCGTGTTCATCGTAAATTTACGGTACGTTCGAAGGAACAGGGACTGACACTCGATTACCATGAGCAAGGCCAACGTTTGCTGCTGCCTGAGGCAGATGAAGACCGACTGGAGCAGGTATTGACCAATTTGCT
>NZ_WUDQ01000366.1:0-3734 GCF_009827695.1 Paenibacillus sp. OT2-17
TCCAGCGATGCAAAATCATTTTACTTTGCAACATGAAAAAATATATGAAGCAATCCGGGATCAGGATGGCAAGGCTGCCGAACTTTATAGCATTCAGCATTTGGACGGCACCAAGCTGGAGCTGCAAAAGCATATGGGAAGTTTATAATTTTTTTATACTTAAACATCAGATGATCTGATGAATATGATGATCTTTGAGCCTTTTACTTGAGCATCTCCTAAAATCAAACCAAAGGTGGTATCTGTATGCGCAAAATATGGGTGTTGGACACAACGTTAAGAGATGGAGAGCAATCACCAGGAGTTAGCTTAACCAGCACAGAAAAGGTGGAAATTGCTCTTCAGCTGCAAAAATTAGGCGTAGATCGGATTGAGACTGGCTTTCCAGCAACCTCGCCTGGTGAGATTATCAGCATGCAGGAGATTGCCAAACAGGTTACCCAAGCAACACTGGTTGGTTTTGCACGCTCGAAAGAACAGGATATTGATGCAGTCAGAGAGGCGCTACGAGGAGCTGAGGATGCCTGTCTTCATTTGTTCCTGGCTACCTCACCCATTCACCGCCAACATAAGCTGCGAATGGATAAAGCGAAAGTATTAGAGATCGCTGCTGCTGCCATTCGTTATGGACGCAAGTATTTCAGCAAGGTAGAATTTTCAGCAGAGGACGCCAGTCGTACCGAGCTGGACTTTATTTGTGAGGTCGTGGATATGGCGATTCGTGCTGGAGCGACAGTCGTCAATTTACCGGATACGGTGGGATATGCCTCGCCGGACCAGTTCGGTGAAATGTTTAGAATTGTAAAACAACAAGTGCCCGGTATCGAAAAAATACAACTTAGCACACATTGTCATGATGATCTTGGTATGGCAACAGCTAACACGCTGGCGGCCATCCGTAATGGTGTAGACCAATTTGAAGGTACCATCAATGGCATCGGTGAGCGAGCCGGAAATACACCTATCGAGGAAGTTGCACTGGCCCTTGACACTAGAACCGAGCTCTATGGTGCACAAACGAGTCTGGTTTTGGAGGAGCTGTATGCCACCAGTCGCCTGGTGAGCAAACGTACGGGGATGTCGGTACCGGGAAACAAGGCCATTGTTGGAGCCAATGCGTTTGCGCACGAGTCTGGTATACATCAGGACGGAATGCTTAAAGAGCGTACAACGTATGAGATCGTGTCCCCTGAGCGTATTGGTCTGAAGACAAGTAAACTTGTATTGGGCAAGCACTCGGGTAGACATGCATTTAAAGAAAAACTGGCGGACATGGGGTTTGAAGCTTTGACGGAGGAACAGCTGCAAGAGGCGTTCCGCAAATTCAAGGCCTTGACGGATAAGAAAAAACAGGTGTTGGATGAAGACTTGCTCGTCCTGATGGATGAAAGCCGCAATGCCTCGCCTCAAATGTACACACTGGATTCCATTCAGGTGTCCTATGGCAATCAGTCGGTTCCAGTCGCATCCATTCGGTTGAGTAAACAAGATGGGACAGCAATTGATGAAGTAGCAATGGGTAACGGTTCTGTAGATGCGATTTTCCATGCTATAGACAAGGCCAGTGGTGAAGAGGTGGAGTTGGAGGATTATTCGATCCAATCTGTAACATATGGCAAAGATGCGTTGGGGGAAGTACACGCCATTTTGAGGCAAGGTGAGTACACAGCACTGGGAAGAGGCACAAGTACTGATATTTTGGAAGCTAGCGCCAAAGCTTACATCGATGCGCTGAACAAGCTACTGAGCAGAAAAGAAGTCCATGGCAAAAGAAATATCACCATTAGCTGAACTTAGTGACCCAGGATAGTAGCCGAAATCTCCTTTTGCCTCCTCTGGCCTCATCGTAAAAAAGCGCTTGCAAAATAAATGATAACATTTGAAATTTAATGTATAATAGGCAAGAGAGATCACCATATTTTGTCTGAATTACATAGGCCAAGAGGAGGAAATGAGTTGAACTACCGCATCGAAAAGGATACGTTGGGCGAAATCAAAGTACCGGCAGACCGTCTGTGGGGAGCGCAAACACAGCGCAGTAAGGAAAATTTCCCGATTGGTTCGGAGAAAATGCCATTAGAGGTCATACAGGCGTTCGCGGTGCTTAAAAAGAGCGCGGCGATCAGTAACTATAAGCTGGGTAAGCTATCACAGGAGAAGCAGGATGCCATTATTTATGCAGCAGACGAAATTCTCGCAGGGCGAGTTGATGACCATTTCCCATTGGTTGTATGGCAGACAGGGAGCGGTACGCAGTCCAATATGAATGTGAATGAAGTGATTGCTCATCTGGGAAGCCAATGGTTACAAGAGCAGGGAAAAGATACGAAGCTGCATCCCAATGACGATGTGAACATGTCGCAAAGCTCAAACGATACGTTTCCTACAGCGCTTCATGTAGCGGGTGTCATTGCAGTGGAGGATCGTTTGTTGCCTGCCATCGATAAGCTGAAAGAGACTTTTCAACAGAAGTCAGAGCAATTCAAGGATATTATAAAAATTGGACGAACCCATTTACAAGATGCGACACCGCTTACGCTGGGCCAGGAAATAAGCGGCTGGTATGCCATGCTGGACAAGAGCAAGCGAATTATCATCGACACGGTTCAATACATGAAGGAGCTGGCGATTGGCGGTACAGCGGTGGGGACAGGAATTAATGCTCATCCAGAGTTTGGCTCCCGAACCTCTGCGGAAATTTCCAGTTTCACTGGCAAAACGTTCACTTCCGCACCCAATAAATTTCATGCATTGACCAGCCACGATGAAGTGGTGGCCGTACATGGAGCAGTCAAAGCGCTCGCTGCCGATTTGATGAAAATCGCCAATGATGTTCGTTGGCTGGCAAGTGGTCCGCGTAGCGGTTTGGGGGAAATTACGATCCCTGCTAACGAGCCAGGTAGCTCTATCATGCCCGGTAAGGTGAATCCGACCCAGAGCGAAGCACTGACGATGGTCATTACTCAAGTAATGGGTAATGATGTAGCTATCGGCTTTGCTGCGAGTCAGGGTAATTTTGAACTGAACGTGTTTAAGCCAGTAATCATCTACAATTTTTTGCAGTCTGTTCAACTGCTGGCCGATTCCATGATTGCTTTTAATGACAACTGTGCGATCGGCATCGAGCCTGATCTTGCTAAAATTGAGCACAATTTGAATAATTCGCTGATGCTGGTGACGGCATTGAATCCACATATCGGATATGAAAATGCCGCTAAAATCGCCAAACTTGCACATGCAGAAGGACTGTCTTTAAAAGAAGCGGCACTCCGCAGCGGACTGTTGACTGAAGAACAGTTCGATCAATATGTTGTACCTGCGCATATGATTCATCCTAAAGCCTAAAGCACGACGATTGTCTCTGCTTAAGCCTTATAAAAAATATACAAACCAGCTCATCGAGTGCGATTTAGCACAGACCATGAGCTGGATTTTTTGTTTTCTGATATATTTTTTTACTTAAGATTAGTATTCTGTGTGATTTGAGGGTATATAGATAGAAGGCGAAAAATTGAACATCCATTTTCAAGATAGGAGAAGCGTATGGAACAGACAACCCTTATAAATTTGATTGTGCTTTTGCTGTCCAGCTTGCTGCTGGTCGGTGTGCTGACTACCAAATTTTCCAGCCGTTTCGGTATGCCTGCGCTTGTTTTGTTTATTGCCGTAGGTATGGTGCTTAGTCAGTTTATTTATTTTGATAATGCCTTTATCACACAGTTGGTGGGCATTCT
>NZ_WUDQ01000367.1:0-3733 GCF_009827695.1 Paenibacillus sp. OT2-17
CGGGTGAGTGACGCATACACAATGGCAAGAACACCCAGCACAAAGCTAAATAGGGCATAACCCGCATAGGTCATCCAATTCGCCCAAAATGTTTGCTTTTCGATATAATCGGTATAGGACGACGGGGCCGAAAAGCTTTGAGAGAAGGAGCGAACATCACCGTCTTCGAAAGTAAAAGCCAATGTAAGTACCGAGACGCCGATTTTTTTATCGTCTACGGTATACTTTAATCCACCTTCTTTTTCAGTGGTGGCGAGCTTCAAGTCCGACGGCTTAAAACCAAAGCGCTTAACCCATACTGCGGCCGCCTGCTCCTTGGCTTCAAGCGTCATGCCGTCCTCAGCTACACGTATAAGCCTGTTACGTGCTTCTTCATCCGTAGAAATATCAGCCTGTGTGTAATTGGTACTGGAGGTGATCCGTTTAAAGCTAACGACCTTCCCAGTGGATAAATCCACATGAATTTGCAGTTTGCTTTTCGCTGAGGATTCAGGCAGATCAACCCGAAAGGTTTCGTAAGGGTAATTTTTCTTCCATGTACGGTCGTACTGTTGAAGCAGTTTTTCTCTAGATAAATAACCGTACAAATCTGTTTCGGCCTGATAGGTCACGACAGGCTCCTCTGGCTGTGATTCAGTATAGCCCAACTCGGAGCGGGCAAAGTCCAATGCGTGTATGACCGCTTCTTGTTTGCTGATGACCTTTGCGTTCATTACTGATTCTGGACTCGGATTACTAAGCGAGGGAATAAGCAATTGAAAGATAAAAAAGCAAATCAGGCCAATCCCGCCCAGCAAGCCTAATTTTTTGAAGTTGGCCGTGAGCACGACCGGTTTCCCGATAGGATTCATGAGTTTCCTCCTTAATCTGTAAATAAGAACATCCATTAAAGATATCATACTGCACAGGTTCCCGCCAACAGACCAGCGATATTCATGAAAATAGAGTGAAAGCACTTTAAAGTTCCAATAAAATAAGATAAGCTGCGATTAAACGATGCCCATTCGCAAAATAAAGCCAATTTCACGTTTTTTCGGCGAAATCGGTTTTGTGATCTGGATATAGAAGGATTATAATCTTGAGGCAATGCCTATAAAATACATAGGTAATGATATACAGTTGAGCCGAATTTCTATGGGAAAACGGGGGAACCATGTTACTGGGGTGAATTTTACAGCCGATCCTGCTGGATTGGATGTGTAAATAGGGCATACTGTGCTGCCCGAATCCGTCAGCTAACCTCGTAGGCTGTGAGCAGGGACCAAGTCAGGCACTCGGTTTTCCGGTGTCTTTTTTTGTGTGTATATGTGCGTGTAAAAGTTTGCTAGTTAAGTCGCTGCGCGTTCCATTTGATCTTCCGATCGCTGTTGACTCTGAATTTTATTGAATTAGGAAACCCTAATAAGGTTAAAATTCAGACTCAAAGGCGAGCGCTACCGCTTCTCCAGATCCAAATGGACCGCTGCGCTGCTGCCTGCCTTAAAGTCACCAAACGTTTCATTAGGTAGTGAGGTATGAAGTAGTGAGTATTGAAAGGCAAAAGTATCCCGCTTTGCGGATACTTTTCTGTTTTATAAAAGAAACGGACGAAAGAAACTGAAAAGAGATTGGTGATTTTATGAGATGACAGTAGCGGAGGGGGCAGAATTGTTCTGAAGAAGCGAAGCGTTTGCCTGAAAGCTTTCCGTAGGAAAGCTCGCATCGTAAGTATAAGCTATCACCGGATTTTAACCATTAAAGGGCTTATAGAATTAGAAAAGTATCCGGGGGTAACAGCAATCGGAAGAATAATCTGCACCCGGAGCGATCTCCATGCTCATAATTCACCAAGTAGGAGAGAAGTGATGAATAGATGAATCCCAATGCAAGCTGGCTCCGGCTTTCTCCACCGCAGATATTCGTTGCGGGCTTTGCCATTATCATTCTAATAGGTAGTTTATTGTTAATGCTGCCGATCTCCAATACAACAGGAAAGCCACTTGCGTTTATAGACGCTTTGTTTACTGCCGCTTCCGCGACCTGTGTTACAGGGCTTGTCGTAAAGGATACGGGGACCTTTTTTACAACCTTTGGTCAAGTTGTTATCGTTGCGCTCATTCAGATCGGCGGCCTGGGCTTTATGACTATGGCTACCTTGATCGCGCTGGTGTTCAAACGTCGGATTTCCTTACGGGAGCGCCTCATTTTACAGGAAGCGATGAATCAGACCTCTGTCGAAGGAATTGTCGGATTGATTCGTAAGGTGCTGCTGTACTCGCTGGTCATTGAGGGCGTATGTGCTGCAATATTTGCGATTCGCTGGTCGTTTGATATGCCTGTAGGCAGGGCGATTTATTTTGGGATTTGGCATGCCATCTCCATGTTTAACAATGCTGGTTTTGACTTATTCGGGCACTTTCGCAGCCTGACAGGTTATGTATATGATCCGATTGTTAATTTTACAGCTATGTTCCTGATTATTTCAGGCGGCATTGGTTTTGTAGTGATGTCGGATCTGGCAGAATATCGCAAGCGCAAGAGACTGTCCTTGCATACTAAGGTGGTACTCAGCATGACGGGCGCTATGATTGTAGTCGGCACGCTCGTGATTTTTGTATTTGAATTTACGAATCCAAAGACTCTTGGCTCGCTTGATTGGGGTGGTAAACTGCTGGGATCTTTATTCCAGTCCGTTACCCCCCGTACCGCAGGTGCCAATACGCTGGACATTGGAGGCTTGCGGCAGGCTACGCAGTTTTTTATCATCATACTCATGTTTATCGGGGCTTCTCCTGGCTCTACTGGAGGCGGGATTAAGACCACAACATTCGCGCTGCTCATTGGAGCAGTGATTTCGATGCTACGGGGGCGTGAAGATATTGTTCTGTTCAGGTACCGACTTGCGCAGGGACGAATTTACAAGGCTTTGACCATTACACTGCTGGGGCTGCTGTTCGTGATCGGGGTGACCATGATTTTGTCGGCAACCGAAGATCATCATTTTTTGATGATCTTGTTCGAGACGGTGTCTGCGTTTGGTACGGTGGGGCTGTCGATAGGGCTTACACCTGATTTGACAGTCATAGGCAAGCTGGTGATTACCCTGACGATGTTTGCAGGTAGACTGGGGCCACTCACGCTAGCTTATGCACTGGGGCCGAAAAAGGGTAAAGAATTATATCGTCATCCGGAAGGCAAAATGATTATAGGATGAATCATTTCATGATAAGTAGTATACATTTCGTTGATTTAATTATTTCAGGATTTTTGCAAAATCCTCATTTATGAAATTGATTCAGATAAGGGAGTTTTCGAGTAGATATGAAAACGCAGCAGTTTGTAGTTATTGGCTTGGGACGGTTTGGCTCAAGCCTGGCTTTGCAATTGGTGGATATGGGGTGCGAGGTGCTAGGCATTGACCGGAATGAGGATGTTGTGGACAGTATGAGTGAGATGTTGACACATACTGTCGTTGCGGACGCTACCGATGAAGACTCATTGCGATCACTGGGCATCCGTAATTTCGATTGCGGCATTGTTGCTATTGGGAATGACATTCAGGTAAGCATCCTGACCGCCATTTTGCTGAAGGAGCTGGGTGTGAAAAAAGTCGTAGCCAAAGCCATATCTGTGCTGCACGGGCGTGCGTTAGAGAAGCTCGGTGTGGACCGGATCATTTATCCAGAACGGGATATGGGTATCCGGGTGGCTCATCAGCTAGTCACGCCTAATTTGCTCGATTATTTGGAGTTGT
>NZ_WUDQ01000368.1:0-3704 GCF_009827695.1 Paenibacillus sp. OT2-17
CCGCAAATTCCTTTACGGTGCGAAGGACATTTTCCAATCCGTCCGGTGTATGGGCATAATCTACAATAACAGCAAAGGGCTGACCCGCATCTACAGGCTCTACCCGCCCATCTACGCCTGCGATAGACTCTAGACTGCGCTTGATATCCACCAGCGAGATTCCTTCCAGCAAAGCAGCGGTAATGGCCGCCAGTGCGTTGTACACATTGAACTTGCCTACCATTCGAAGCTCAATATCGGTATCTCCTTTAAAAGTAGACACATGAAAGGAGGTTCCCTTGGAACCTATTGTGATACGAGATGCCTGCACATCAGACTCCTTTTCCACGCCGTATGTAATCACTTGGGCCGCAGTTTGAGCCTGCAAATAGGAAGAAGCCGGATCGTCTGCATTCAGAACAGCATATTTGCTATCTGATGCATCCCGCGAGAAAGCATTTCCCAACCTAGAGAATAAAAGTCCTTTTGCAGCACGGTACTCCTCCATTGTGTTGTGGTAGTCCAGGTGGTCCTGCGTCAGGTTTGTAAATATAGCGGTGCGAAAATCAGTTCCTTTGACGCGGCCCTGCTCCAACGCATGTGAGGATACTTCCATGACACAGCATTGAACCCCCTGCTCTGCCATATTTCCGAGATAACGTTGCAGTTCCACCGCTTCGGGCGTAGTGCCAGACATTGGGTAAGACTGACCACCGTAACGCATTTGAATCGTACCAATCAGTCCGGTGTTCACCCCCGCATCCTTCATGATCTTTTCAATCAGATAAGTTATCGTTGTTTTACCGTTGGTTCCGGTTATGCCGATCATGCGCATGCGTCGGCTCGGTGAATCAAACATATAATCTGCCAAAACCGCCATGGCATGTCGTGCATCCTTAACTACAAGCTGCGGAACAGGTACATCCAGTTCACGTTCAACGACCAAAGCTGCCGCCCCGGACGCAATTGCCTGCTCAGCATAGTCATGTCCGTCCACTGTAAAACCTGGCAAACACAGAAATAAATCCCCCTGTTGCACTCGACGTGAATCCGCCCCGATTCCTCGGCAATCCACTGTACCGTCACCCACCACACGGGAGACGGCCAGCAGTGAAGCCAATTGTTGAAGCTGCATCTTTCATTCCTCCATTGCTCTCTCGTTATTCATAGTATGGTATAAAATGAACCTATCAATCCCCCATGTAAATACGGATCGTTGATCCCCGCTCCAATCTGGAGCCCGGCTTCGGCGCCTGACTCACGACCGTCTTGCCTGACCCAGATTTCACGAGCATAAAGTTCATATTCATATCTTCGTACAAATCAGCTGCAGTAGCACCTACCAGATCAGGTACCGTTTCGATCGGATTTTCTCCATACTTGTACTCTTTGGCAATTTGATTGGTGCGAGGCGGTATTTTCAAGGCAATCAGCGCGTCCTTTAAAATATTTTGCACGATTGGCGCAGCAACCACCCCGCCGAATTGAATGCCCTTCGGGTTATCGACAGCGGTATAGACGACGATTTGCGGATCATCCGCCGGCGCAAAACCAATAAAGGATACAATATGCTCCGAGGAAGAATAACGTCCGTTAATCACCTTTTGTGCCGTCCCCGTTTTACCTCCTACCCGGTAGCCTTCAATAAAAGCAGGACGACCTGTACCTTTAGCAACGACGCTCTCCAGCGCTTCTCTTACCTGTCGGGAGGTATCCTCTGAAATGACCCTACGTACCAGTTCTGGTTCTACTTTTTCCAGCACTTTTCCGGTTCCCGGCTGAACCCAACCTTTTGTAATGTGAGGCTTATAAAGAATACCGCCATTGATTGCCGCCGATACTGCCGTTACCTGCTGGATCGGAGTGACAGACACCCCTTGACCAAAAGCGGTTGTCGCCAGTTCTACAGGACCGACCTGAGGTAGCTTGAACAAAATGCCGTTGCCCTCACCAATCATGTCGATTCCCGTTTTGCTGCCGAAGCCGAAATTCCGAATGTACTTGAAAAGTGTTTCTTTACCTAACCGCTGCCCCAATGTTACAAAACCGGGGTTGCAAGAATTCTCCACCACTTGAAGGAACGTTTGGCTTCCATGTCCGCCTTTCTTCCAGCAACGCAGGCGTGCTCCACCGACTTCAATATATCCCGGATCAAAAAAACGGTCATTTTTGAGATTGACCTTCTTTTCTTCCAAGGCAGCCGCCAGTGTAATAATTTTGAAAGTAGACCCAGGTTCATATGTCATCCAGATAGGCAGATTTCGATTATAGATTTCAGGCGCATACTGCTTGTATAGTGCTGGCTCATAGCTTGGTCGTCCAGCCATGCCTAATATTTCACCCGTCTTGGGGTTCATAGCAATAGACAACGCGGACTTCGCCTGAAATTTGACCATGGCTTGGTCAAGCTCCCGTTCCATAATGGACTGCACAGACTTATCAATGGTTAATTGTAAATTCAGTCCATCCTTCGGTTCAATGTATTTTTCAGAAGAACCAGGCATCAGACGACCACCTGCATCTGATAAATACGCAATGCTTCCGTCGATTCCCCGAAGCTTACTGTTTTGCTGCTTCTCTACGCCTGTCAGCCCTTGATTATCAATTCCTGTAAACCCAAGAATATGAGCCGCTAGATCACCATAAGGATAATAACGTTTGTTGTCTTCAGCAACAACGATACCCGGCAGCTTCAAATCACGAATTTGCTGCGCTTTCTCCATCGTAATTTTTCGTCCGCCGGGCTGAAGTTTTTGGCTTGCTGTTCGTTTGGTAATCAGCTTGAGCACTTTATCCTCACTCATATCCAGCAAGGGCGCCAGCCTGCGTGCCGTTTCTTCCGGCTTCTTAATTTGCACTGGTATCGCCATGACTGTCGGCGAACTGACATTGTAGGTCAGCGCCGTACCCTGCCGATCCAAAATTTCGCCGCGCTTGGCGGCAAATGGAATATTGCGGCGCCACGAATCCTCAGCCTTGGCCGAGAGCTCGCCTCCTTTACCCAATTGAACATAGGCGAGCCGGATCGACAAGGCCGCAAACAGTACAAATAATCCCATTAGCCCCCATACCAGCCTCCGCCGCATGGTCACGTTAGATTTTTTCAAACGCGCTCCCTCCGTTCCTCAAATACTCATGACATGTCTTACCTCATGAATATTCAAAAGAACGGACATTAGAACAAGCTATCAGTTATCCTCGCCTTTAATCGCAGCAGCACTTTTCTCATCTGCAACAGCAGATATTCCTCCCTTAGGAGCTCCCGCGTCTGTTCCAGCATCAGCAGTAGTACTGGATTCGGTTTTAGTATCGACCTCCGTTTTTGTTGCGCTGCCGGTCTGGTTAGCTGCAACTCCATTGGTCGAGTCCTGTGTTTCCTCCGGTTTCACTCCGGTCACCGTTTCTTTGGCCGGCTGAAGCGTCACGCTGACGATCCGCTTTCCATTTACCATTTGCGCCTTTTGAGAGACAACATAACCTTCGCCGCTTACCTGCACACCAACCTTCATAAGGGTCAGAACTTGAAGTGTGTCACGCAACGAAACACCTGTAAAATCAGGAATAGTCATGTTGGCACTATCCTCAGTCAGCAAGTAAATGCGTTGTCCGGGTTTCATTTTGACGCCTGCTTCAGGATATTGGCGAACAATTTTGGAGCCTTTGCCTACCGTTTCATAGGCAATTCCCTGTTTGAGCAATGCATTTTGCGCATCTTTCTTCACCTG
>NZ_WUDQ01000369.1:0-3694 GCF_009827695.1 Paenibacillus sp. OT2-17
AGAATCAACTGTGTCCGGTCAATAATTTTGAGATCCAGACTTTCTTCCAGATTTCGTACCTGAGCTCCCGAGAGCTCCTGATCAAAAATAGCTGTATTCGCTCCCAATTCTTCAGCAACTGCACGCAGTTCCTCTACTTTTCCTTTGCCAATAAACCATTTTGAATCCTTGGCTTCCTTATTCTGTGTCAGGACGCTCAGTACTTCAACTCCCGCTGTCTCAGCCAATTTCTCCAGCTCATCCAACGAGTATTCCGTATTGATGCCAGATCGTTTGACTTCATCCGTAATCAGACTGACCAGTACCGCCTTGTCCTGCATTTCAGTTTGTGTATCATGAGTGGAGTTCGCCATATTGTTTGCTCCTTTATTTTCATGTCAACTCTCGAACAGAGACCGACCTGATGTTCAGGCCGGCCCCCGTTCGATGTCATACCATTCGATGTGATTCAGATTCCTATTATCGCCTATCTTTTGTCCATTTTCAAATCCTCTGGACGCAGCGTCATCAATTCCTGCTTGCCGGGTTGCCCGCTCCGGTACTGATTGAGCAACCTGACAGCTTGGTGCCGAATTGCTTTTTCAATCACGTTACGAACATAGCGTGCATTACTAAATGCATGAAGACTGTCATTACGCTCGTTTAGCAAATGCTCCTTCATTTTAATTATGGACTGAGGCATGAGAATATAATCCCGCTCCTTGGCCATCATCTCGGAAATTTGGATAAGCTGATCTACAGTATAATCAGGAAAATCCAACTGGATTGGAAAGCGAGAAGGAAGACCAGGATTCGTTCGTAAAAAAAAGTCCATTTCTCCCGAGTATCCAGCGAGAATCAAAATAAATTGATTTTTTTGGTCTTCCATGGACTTTACCAAGGTATCAATCGCTTCTTTTCCAAAATCCTTTTCCCCTCCGCGTGCCAAACTGTAAGCCTCATCAATGAACAACACGCCGCCAAGAGATTTCTTTACCAGATCTCGCGTTTTCTGTGCAGTGTGCCCAATATACTCACCGACCAGATCAGCCCTCTCCACCTCAATCAGATGACCTTTGCTCAGTACCCCCATTTTTTGCAGCATTTTAGCGATAATGCGGGCTACTGTCGTTTTCCCCGTACCTGTATTTCCTTTGAAAATCATGTGATATACGTGTGCATTGCTCAACAATCCCGCATCCGTGCGCATATGGGCGATTTGCAAAAAGGCATATACCTCAAATACCAGGTCTTTGATGTTATCCAAGCCGACGAGATGATCGAGTTCTTTCTGAATTTCCTGATAAAGACTGAGATACTGCGGTAGCGCCTGTGACTTGGTTGAAGCCACTGCTTCCGTCTCGTCCACAGTCACCGAAGCTATCGGCTCCGGGCTACGCAGCACGACATTAATTTGTCTGGAAGGTCTCTCCTCCGACCGCTTGCCCGCGGCGATTCCCCGTCCGTTCATGCATCCATCACCTCAACATTTCTTCAGGCACAGCTTACCCTATTAATGTATTCGGTCTGGCATGTCCTTATTAGCATAAAAGCAACGGGAACGTGCACAAAGCCTTTTCTTAAATTCAGGCAACCCAAGTTTGAGCGCTGATCCACCACCGTTGCAGCGTCCATTTAGCGTATGCCAATACTTCTCTTGATTGATGAATTGGCATATTGAGCACTTTGGATTCCGTCAGAGCCATCTGAGGATGATCAAAATTCAAGAATTGAGCAATCTCCATTGCCCGAGGGCCATGATAGCTATGTGTAATGATCACGGAGGAGGTCCATCCATACTCCTTCATGATGCGCTGGCTATAGAGCAGATTTTCGTAAGTACTGGTCGCATGGTTTTCCAACACAATATGCTGTACAGGGACCCCTTTATCTACTAAATAGCGTTGCATGCCCTCGGCCTCCGTATACGGAAAATCTGGTTTATCCAGTCCCCCACTTACAATTAGACGCTGTACCGTCCCGTTGCGGTATAAGTGCAAGGCTTCTTCCAGCCTTTCCTTCAATCCAGGGCTGGGCTCAGCTCCCCACATAGAAGCACCTAGTACGATACCAATTTGCACTTGCTGGAGCGGAGTGGTAGAGGCGGCCGTATTCATGTTCCACACTCGGATACCTGCCCATACCAATCCGACCAAAATGAAAATCATCAAACAAAGTACAAGACGCTTGGATACCATAAATATTTTCTTAAGGCGACTCTGCCTGCTTTTCAACTCAGGACGTTTGGGCCCAGTGTCTTTAATCCACTGCAAAACTTTCACCGTTCTCTCTTGAAATCACCGTTGTAAAACCATTCTGCCCGGTGTTTCAGCGACATTTTAAAATAGGGGAACACGTGGGCATCTATCTGATGTAACACATCAGCCGCCGTACGGTTAGCCAATTCTGCCTCTTGTGTTGAGATATGCCCCCGTTGTAACGCCTCCTCCAATTCATCCTCATCCACTAGAAAGATTTCACCGTTTTTAAGCACCACAACATCCAAATACAAATCGTCAAACCATGGGACTCCTTGATCGGTCACACCCTGATTTCGGCAGGTATCAATATACCATTCAACGATTTGCTCCCGATTGTCAAACATAGCAGTCACCACATAGTGCTCACCTTTTGGATAATATTGCAGCCAGGAATATCCTTTATCGGCTATGCAAAACGTATGACCACCGTAACTTTTCCATAACGGCTCCTTGAGACTCAAAATTGTATACAGGGTCACATATCCTGTAAACGCGTCACTTTCTACATAACGGCAAGCAAACTTGCGATTGGTGATTCTGCGCCAGTTGGCCCGGTCTCCGAATTTGCGCTTCATAAATGATGTTCCTCTCCAACATTGGTAAAACCAGCTTACCATATTTAAACTGTACACTCAAAAAGAACCCCTTTATAACAGCAAAAAAGGTATTCTCAGACCGTGAACTGATCCGAGAATACCTTTGATTTGAAGCAAATTCAACTTGCATAAAGCAATACTTACTAATTCCGATTGTGACGTCCACGATTGGAGTTCGAATGACCGTTGGAATTGCCTTCTTGAGTTCCATCGGTTGTGACTTCAGTCGTAGATGCATCCGTATTTTCTGGATTTACCATAGTATCTTCATCAGAAATCCCTGCATCCGGCGTAGTAGTCTGACCATTTCCCTGATTAGTATCGTTTCCATTGCCGGAATTGCCACTATTGCTACCTGTGCCTCCAGCACCATTCCCATTAGTATCTCCAGGAGATACCGGAACCTGATCTGAGCCATTATTGTTATTGGTACCGCCAGGAGTTGTATTTCCCTGATCTGTACCGTTTTGTCCGTCTGTAGCCCCGCCATTATCCGGTAAGGTTCCATTCTCGTTTGGATCAGTCCCTGGCTGTGGATCAACCGGAGTTGTCTCTGCCGGAATTTCCACACGGATCGTATTAGAAGCTTCGGACTCTTTACCATCCGCCCCATAAGCTACTACATAATATTCATACGTGTTTCCAGCTATAGGAGACGTGTCTTCACCACTCGTGCCCTTCATCGCCTCCATGATTGCTGCAAAGCCTGTATCGGAAGTCCCTTTGCGATACACACGGTATTGTACATTATCCCCCGTAGCTGCAGTCCAGGATAACGATACAATTTGGGTGTCCTGACTATAAGACCCGCTCAGTCCGCTCGGAGCGGTAGCCTGAACCGGCTCTTCTGGCTTCTGC